>NZ_JAYSGF010000044.1:0-40759 GCF_041912965.1 Chromobacterium sp.
ATGGCCCGTATTGCAGGGGTAAACATCCCCAATCATGCGCATGCCGTTATCGGCCTGCAGGCAATTTTCGGCATCGGTCAGACTCGCGCCCAGCAGATTTGTGCTGCTGCCAGCGTGAACCCTTCCACGAAAGTGAAGGATCTGACTGACGCTGAAATGGAAACTCTGCGTGATGAAGTGGCTAAGTTCACCGTTGAAGGTGATCTGCGCCGTGAAGTCACCATGAGCATCAAGCGTCTGATGGACATGGGCTGCTATCGCGGCTTCCGCCATCGTCGTGGCCTGCCGTGCCGCGGTCAGCGCACTCGCACTAACGCTCGTACCCGTAAGGGACCGCGTAAGGCGATCGCCGGCAAGAAGTAATTAATAGGAACAACAGATAATGGCTAAAGCAAACACAGCAGTTCGTGTACGCAAGAAAGTGCGCAAGTCTGTTAGCGAAGGCATCGTGCACGTGCACGCTTCGTTCAACAACACCATCATCACGATCACCGACCGTCAAGGCAATGCATTGTCTTGGGCTACCTCTGGCGGCGCTGGTTTCAAGGGCTCGCGCAAGAGTACACCCTTTGCTGCTCAGGTAGCAGCAGAGCACGCTGGTAAAGTTGCCCAAGAATACGGTGTGAAGAACCTCGAAGTTCGCATCAAGGGCCCGGGTCCGGGTCGTGAATCCGCTGTTCGCGCACTCAACGCGCTGGGTTTCAAGATCACCAGCATCTCCGACGTGACGCCGGTACCGCACAACGGTTGCCGTCCGCCCAAAAAACGTCGTATCTAATTCGGAGAGTGTGAGAACATGGCACGTTATATCGGCCCTAAGTGTAAGCTCGCTCGTCGTGAAGGCACCGACCTTTTCCTGAAGAGCGCGCGTCGTGCACTGGATTCCAAGTGCAAACTGGATAGCCCTCCGGGTCAGCATGGCGCTCGTAAGAGCCGCCTGTCTGACTACGGTGTGCAACTGCGTGAAAAGCAGAAAATCCGTCGTATTTACGGTGTACTCGAGCGTCAGTTCCGCAATTACTTTGCGGAAGCTGTGCGTCGCAAGGGCTCCACGGGTGAAAACCTGCTGAAGCTGCTCGAGGCCCGCCTGGACAACGTTGTATATCGCATGGGCTTTGGCTCCACTCGCGCCGAAGCGCGCCAGCTGGTTAGCCACAAGGCTATCGTTGTGAACGGCCAGGTTGTGAACATTCCGTCCTACCAGGTTAAAGCCGGTGACGTAGTGTCCGTCCGTGAAAAAGCCAAGAAACAGGCCCGTATCGTAGAAGGTCTGGCTCTGGCCGAGCAGGGTGGTTTCCCGTCTTGGGTCCTGGTTGACTCCAAGAAAATGGAAGGCACTTTCAAATCCGCTCCGGAACGTTCCGAACTGTCTAGCGATATCAACGAACAACTCGTTGTGGAATTCTACTCCAAGTAATCGCTAGCTCTTAGGGAATGACTATGCAAAACAGCGCTTCGGAATTTCTGAAACCTCGTCTTATCGACGTTCAGCCGGTTTCCGCCACTCACGCTCGTGTGTCGATGGAGCCGTTCGAGCGCGGCTACGCTCATACTCTGGGTAACTCGCTGCGCCGTATCCTGCTGTCGTCGATGCCGGGCTATGCTCCGACCGAAGTGACTATCGCTGGCGTTTTGCATGAGTATTCCGCACTTGATGGCGTGCGCGAGGATGTCGTTGACATCCTCCTCAACCTCAAGGGCGTAGTGCTTAAGCTGCATGGTCGTGACAGTGTTGTGCTGTCCTTGAAAAAGGACGGCGAAGGCGCTGTCTTGGCTGGCGATATCGAACTGCCGCACGATGTGGAAGTGATCAATCCGGACCACGTGATTTGTCACATCTCCTCTGGCGGTAAGATCGACATGGAGATCAAGATCGAAAAAGGCCGCGGCTATCAGCCGGTGTCGGTTCGATCCAATCATGAAGACAACCGTTCCATCGGTACCATTCAACTGGATGCTTCCTTCTCGCCGGTTCGCCGCGTGAGCTTTGCTGTGGAAAGCGCCCGTGTTGAGCAGCGTACCGACCTCGACCGCCTGGTTCTCGATATCGAGACCAATGGCGTGATCGAGCCGGAACAGGCAGTGCGCAACGCTGCCCGTATTCTGATGGATCAACTGTCGATCTTTGCCGATCTCCAAGGCACAGCGGTTGAAGAAGTCGTTGAAAAGGCGCCGCCGATCGATCCGATCCTGCTGCGTCCGGTAGACGATCTTGAACTGACGGTTCGTTCGGCCAACTGCCTGAAAGCTGAGAACATTTATTACATCGGCGATCTGATCCAGCGTACTGAAACCGAGCTTCTGAAGACTCCGAACCTCGGCCGCAAGTCGCTGAACGAGATCAAGGAAGTTCTCGCTTCCAAAGGCCTGACTCTCGGCATGAAGCTCGAGAATTGGCCGCCTGCTGGCCTCGAAAAGCCGTAAGGTTTGAGATAAAAGGACATTAACAATGCGTCATCGTTACAGTAATCGTAAACTGAACCGCACGACCAGCCATCGTCTGGCGATGCTGCGCAACATGGCGAACTCGCTGCTGAAGCACGAAGTTATCGTGACCACGCTGCCGAAAGCCAAGGAACTGCGTCGTGTGGCCGAGCCGCTGATCACGCTCGGCAAAAAGCCGTCTCTCGCCAACCGTCGTCTGGCGTTTGACCGCACTCGTGACCGCGATATCGTGGTTAAACTCTTCGACGTTCTCGGCCCGCGCTTCTCCGCCCGCAATGGTGGTTATGTGCGTATCCTGAAGTACGGTTTCCGCAAGGGCGACAACGCCCCGATGGCTCTGGTAGAGCTGGTGGACCGTCCGGAAGATGCCGTAGCGGTTGAAGACAACTCCGCCGAGTAATCGACGAAGTTGAGGAAAAAGCCAGGCGCAAGCCTGGCTTTTTTCATTGCCGGAAAAGAAAAGACCCGCCTTGCGCGGGTTTTTCTTTTGGCGGCGCCCAGCGGAGCCGGCGTGCTTAAAAGATCGACAAACCGGTACGCGTGGTGAAACGATCCAGCGCTTCCAGGCCCAACACCGAATTGCCCTTGCCATCCAGCTCCGGGCTCCATACCGCGATGCTCATCTTGCCGGGGATGATGGCGAGCATGCCGCCGCCAACGCCGCTTTTCACCGGCAGGCCGACGCGGTAGGCGAACTCGCCGGCGGCATCGTAAGTGCCGCAAGTCAGCATGACCGCGTTGATCTGTTTGGCCTGACTGCGGCTCAGCGTTTGCCGGCCGTCTCGGGTAACGCCGCGGTTGGCCAGAAACAGGCCGGCATTGGCCAGTTCCACGCAGTTCATCACGATGCTGCAGCTGTTGAAATACTGCTGCAGCACGGTTTCGACGTCGTTGTCGAGGTTGTGATAGCTCTTCATGAAGTGAGCCAGCGCCGCGTTGCGGTGGCCGTGCGCGCGCTCGGATTCGGCTACGCGGGCATTGCCGCACAGGGTGGCATTGCCGGATTCCTGGCGCAGGCGGGCCAATAAGGCGCCATGAGCGTCGCCGAAGTGGCTGATCGCTCGGTCGGTGACCACTAGGGCGCCGGCATTGATGAAGGGGTTGCGCGGCACCCCGTCCTCGTACTCCAGCTGCACCAGGGAATTGAAGGGATTGCCGGAAGGTTCCTTGCCGACATGACGCCACAGCGTATCGCCCTCGGCCTCCAGTGTCAGCGCCAACATGAAGGCCTTGGAAATGCTCTGGATGGAAAAGGGGGTGGCCGCATCGCCGCAGCGATAATGCCGACCGTCCAGCGTGGTGATGGCCATGCCGAATTGGCGCGGCGCCACTTCGGCCAGCGCCGGGATGTAGTCGGCGACGCGGCCCTGGCCGTAATAGGCGGCGACTTCGCGTTGGATTTGATCAATGATGACTTGCAAATTCATGAATCTATTCAGCATAAAGCGGTAACAACGCCGGCGAACCGGCGTCGGGGTCAAAACTCGTAGCGGCTTTCCAGCACGCGGAACTCCGCGCCCAGCTCCAGCGCGCCTTCATTGCGCGGCACCAGGTTGACGCCGAAACAGACGCCTTCCGGCAAGGTGCGGATGCTGACCAGGGTGCGTAGTGGCTGCTGTTCCGGCGATTTGATCCCGGTATCCGGGTCCACCGTGGTCAGTACGCAGCGGCTACAGGGCTTGGCCACGTCGAACACCACATCGCCGATCTGAATCACCTTCCAATCGTCCTCTTCCCAGGCGTACTCGCCGCTTACCACCAGATTGGG
This sequence comes from Chromobacterium sp., assembly GCF_041912965.1. Taxonomy (NCBI): domain Bacteria; kingdom Pseudomonadati; phylum Pseudomonadota; class Betaproteobacteria; order Neisseriales; family Chromobacteriaceae; genus Chromobacterium; species Chromobacterium sp. The sequence continues at coordinate 4,214 of NZ_JAYSGF010000044.1, forward strand.
ACGGAAGTGGCGCAGCGATACCGGCTGGTCCAGCTCATCGTTCAGCGCGTCCAGCGAGGCCTGGTTCACCAGTAGATAAGGATAGCCGTCGGCGAAGGACATCGCGTGCTCGCTGTCCTTCAGCCGGCGCTGCGACTGCATGCCCAGCCATAGCAACTGACAGGGTTCGCCCAGCAGCTCGCTGAACCAGTGGTCGACGGCCGGGTCGCCATGGTAGGCGGTAAAGCTGTCCTTCCATACCGTGGCCGCCGCTTCTTGCTGGTACTGGGTGCTCATTGCCAGGATGGGCGGCTTGCCGGGATATTTGAACAGCGCGCCGCCGGGAATCAGGTCCACTTCCACGCGCACCAGCTGCGGATGCGAGCGCGCGGTGAAAAAGCGGCCCTTATCGCCGGCGAGCAGCCATTCGCGGTCATGCAGCAAACCCTGCTTGCTGGCGTAGGCTCGGCTGTAAGAGATGCCGCGGCAGGACTTCAATGGATGGACGAACATTTCTACGAGTTGCATAGGGGCTCCGCTAGGCTGGATGTCCACATCTTATCACTGTGGCCGGAGAGTCAGAAAATCCCACAGCCGACGATCCTGGCTGAAAGCAACGTTGAAGCGCAGCCAGTCGGAACGCATGCCGTGAGCGCGGAATAAATGGCCGGGCGCCAGCAGGATCTGCCGCAGCTGCGCCTGCTCGGCCAGGCTGGTCGCGTCCAGCTCGCTGGGCGGACGCGCCAGGATGAATAGGCCGTTGGCCGGGCGAGCGAACAACTGCCAGCCGTGTTCGGTGAATAGTTGCTGACATTGGGCCTGGGCTTCGGCCAGCCGCGAACGCAGGCGCTCCAGCTGGCGGCGGTAACGGCCCTCGCTGATCAGCTCCAGTGCCAGCCGTTCATTCAACTCCGGCGAGGTCAGCCCCGACATCATCTTGTAGTGGACGACGCGCTCCAGCAGCTCGGCCGGCCCGGCCAGATAACCGACGCGCAGGCCGGGTGACAGCGATTTGGAAAAACTGTCGATGTAGAGCACGCGCTTGAGTCCGTCCAGCGCCGCCAATGTTTGCTGGCGGCCGGCGGCGAAATCGCCGGAGACATTGTCCTCCACGATCAGGAAATCGTGTTCCTCGGCCAGCCGCAGCACTTGGTGGGCAATGGACGGCGCGTAGCTGGCACCGGTGGGGTTTTGCAGCCAGGGATTGGTGAAGAAGGCCCGTGGCCGATGCTGGCGCAGCAACGCGCGCAGTTGTTCCAGATCGGGCCCGTGCTCGGTCCACGGCACCGGCACCAGCTTGAACTCGCGGAAGGCCAGGCAGGACAGCAGATTGCAATAGCCGGGATCGTCGACCAGCACGGTGTCGCCGGCCTGCAGCAGCGCGCAGGCGGCCATGTCCAGCGCGCGGCTGGCGCCCTGGGTCAGCACGATATCGTCGGCGCGCGCCGCGATGCCGCGTTCCGCCAGACGCTCGGCCAATTGTTCGCGCAGCGGCAGATAACCCTTGGGGTCGCCGTAGCCGGGCGCGGCAATGGCGTCGCGCGCCAGTTGGCGCAAGGCTTTTTGCTGGGCCTCGGCATCGTACCAGTGCGAGGGCAGCCAGCCGCAGCCGGCGAACAAGGTATTGGCGTCCTGCTGATAGATCTTGCGCAGCAGCCAGTATTCGTCCACCGGCCACACGCGCGGCGGCGGCGCCTGCCGAGGTGTCTGGGCTTCGCGCCGCGCTTCGACGTAGAAACCGGAACCGCGCCGCGCTTCGAGATAGCCCAGGGTGACCAGCCGGTCGTAAGCCTCGACAACGGTGAAGGGGCTGACGTCAAGTTCCCTGGCCATGCTGCGAATAGATGGGATTTTTGCGCCATTGCGCCATTGTCCGCATTGGATGGCCGAAATAGCTGAATTGACGATGTTTTCAACCAAGGTAATGCCATCTTCAGGCATAAGACGAAAATTGGCCATGGCGCATTATTTCGACAGCATTGAGATAGGGTCTGTCCGTTGGGAACAGCTTGTGATAAATATCACGTCATAAACCGGATGGCATGACCGGCTTGCCGAGTACACAGTTTTTTATTGAGCTTTAAGTACTGAACGGCTAAGACAAGGGAAGGACATCCGGTATCGAGAATGATCATAACAGTGCTTGGCCGGACATTGATAATCAATCAGGGCAAGCCAAGTCGAATTGGGGATGGAGGTCGGAAATGCGCTCCTTGCGGGTAAAATTGATTGTATTCATCGCGGTGCTGCTGGTTTTGCTGGGCGCCATTATCACGACGCTGGTCTATACCCAGATGCGCAATGAAATTGTCCAGGGCGTGGACAATGAGCTATCCAGCACCTCGCGCGGCTACGCCAACCTGGTCAAGGATTGGTATGGCAGCAAGGTCAAGGTGGTGATTGCCGGCAACCCGGTGGTGGGCACCCCGGAACCGATGCCGACGCTGGCGCGCCTGAGCCAGGCCGGCGGCTACGACATGACCTATATCGGCACCGCCGATCACAAGATGATACGTTCCGATTTCAAACCGCAGCCGGCGGGTTACGATCCGGTGGCGCGGCCCTGGTATCAGCAGGCCCAGGCCAGCGGCAAGCCGGGCGTGTCCGATCCCTATGTCGACTTCGACACCAAGAAACTGGTGGTGACCTTTGTATCCCCGGTGTTCGACGGCTCCACGCTGAAGGCGGTGGTGGGCGGCGACATCTTCATCGACGACCTGGTCAAGACCGTGTTGTCCGCCAAACTGCGCGGCAATGGCTACGCCTTCCTGGTGGACAAGAGCGGCAAGGTGATAGCCCACCCGGACACCACGCTGACGCTTAAGCCGCTGGCGGAAAAAGTGCCGGCGCTGACCGGCGAGAAACTGGTGCAGCTGTCCACCAGCAGCGCGATGGAAGAGATCGAAGTCAACGGAGAAGCCAAGCTGGTGCAAGTGGATCCGGTGGAAGGCACCAACTGGCTGCTGGGGGTGATGATAGATAAGTCCGTGGTCAGCGAACCGCTGGAAAAGCTGCTGCTGACCGTGGTGGGCCTGGGGGCATTGTGCGTGGTGGTGCTGATCCCGGTGGCCAGCGTGATGCTGAGCAAGATGCTGGCCGGCCTGGGTCGCCTGCGCAACGCAATGCTGGAAATCTCCAAGGGCGAGGGCGACCTGACCCGCCGCATCGAAGTGCAGGGCCAGGATGAGATCGCCGAAACCGCGACCGCGTTCAACAGCTTCATCCAGCGTTTGCAAAGCATGTTCATCGCGGTGCGCACCGAGGCGGAAAACGTCACCAGCGGCGTGCAGAGCGTGGCCACCACGGTGGATCAGGTGGCGCGCGATTCACGGCAGATTTCCGACGTGTCCAGTTCCAACGCCGCGACGCTGGAAGAGATCACCGTCAGCATCTCCCATATCGCCGATGCCGCGCGCGAAGCGGATTCGCTGGTCAATCACACCGGTACCGTGTCCAGCGAAAGCGCCAACGAAATGCAGCGCATCTCCCGCGAGATGAACAGCACGGTGGAAGCGGTGAAGGGCTTGTCCGGCATGTTGGTGTCGCTGGACCAGCGTTCGCAGCAGATCAGCGGCATCACCAATGTGATCAAGGACATTGCCGATCAGACCAACCTGCTGGCCTTGAACGCGGCGATCGAGGCGGCGCGCGCCGGCGAGATGGGCCGCGGCTTCGCGGTGGTGGCGGACGAGGTGCGCAAGCTGGCCGAGCGCACCGGCCAGGCCACGGTGGAAATCTCCGGCATGGTCAGCACCATCCGCGAGGAAACCAGCCAGGCGGTGACCAATATGCAGCGCACCGTCAGCTCGGTGGACGATGGCGTGGAGCTGACCGGCAGCGCGGTGCAGCGCATCGAGCAGATCCAGCAGGCGATGCAGGAAGTGATGGCCAAGATGAACGAGATCACCTTGTCCACCAGCGAACAGCACAAGGCCACCACCGTGATCGCGCAGAGCACCGAGCAGATCAACGGCCGCATCGTCGACAGCGACGGCGCGCTGCAGACCGTGCACGACACCTTGAACGATCTGGCGCAGACGGCGAAGGATATGCGACAGCTGTTCTCCAGCTTCCGCGTTTAAGCGAGCTGGCACGACACAGGAAACCCGGCTGCGGCCGGGTTTTTTCATGGCTGGCGGCGGTAACCGTATTGGTGTTTTCGCCGATACGGGATGCTGAAAAACAGCACAAACTGTACCTGTAATTGTATTGGTCGCGCGGCTAGATTAGTTGTCATCATTCGGCAGAAAGCCAGGGGAGACAACGATGGAGCAGCTGCAGATGGACGCGTACTGGATGCCGTTCACCGCCAATCGCCAGTTCAAGAGCGCGCCGCGCATGCTGGTGAGCGCCGACGGCATGTATTACACCGACGACCAGGGCCGCCAGATCCTGGACGGCAGCGCCGGCCTGTGGTGCGTGACCGCCGGCCACAACCGCAAGCCCATCGTCGAAGCGGTGCAGCGCCAGGTGGCGACGCTGGATTACGCGCCACCGTTCCAGATGGCCCACCCCAAGGCTTTCGAGGCCGCCGACAAGCTGGTGGCGATGGCGCCCAAGGGCTTGAGCAAGGCCTTCTTCGTCGGCTCCGGTTCGGAGGCGGTGGACACCGCGTTGAAGATGGCGGTGGCCTATCACCGCGTGCGCGGCGACGCCGCCCGCGTCAAGCTGATCGGCCGCGAGCGCGGTTATCACGGTGTCAACTTCGGTGGCATCTCGGTGGGCGGCATGGCCGGCAACCGCAAGCATTTTCCGGTGTCCTTGCCGGCGGTGGACCATCTGCGCAGCACCCATGATCTGGCGCGCAACGCCTTCAGCCGAGGCGAGCCGGAGCATGGCGCCGAGTTCGCCGACGAACTGGAGGCGCGCATCCTGACCCTGCACGACCCATCCACCATCGCCGCCGTCATCGTCGAGCCGATGGCCGGCTCCACCGGCGTGCTGATCCCGCCCAAGGGCTATTTGCGGCGCTTGCGCGAAATCTGCGACCGCTACGGCATCCTGCTGATCTTCGACGAGGTGATCACCGGCTTCGGCCGCCTGGGCGCGGACTGGGCGGCCAACAAGTTCGGCGTGCTGCCGGACATCATCACCTGCGCCAAGGGTCTGACCAACGGCGTGGTGCCGATGGGCGCGCTGCTGCTGAAGCCGGAGATCCACGACGCCTTCATGGCCGCCGCCGGCGAACGCATGATCGAGTTTCCGCACGGCTACACTTATTCCGCCCACCCGCTGGCCTGCGCCGCTGCGATCGCCTCGCTGGATCTGTACCGCGAGGAGCAGTTGTTCGAGCGCGCCGCCGGCCTGTCCGCTTATTTCGAGGAGCGCGCGCACGCCTTGCGCGGTCAGCCCTACGTCAAGGACATCCGCAATCTGGGCCTGGTGGCCGGCATCGAGCTGGACAGCCGCCCCGGCGCCGCTGGGCAGCGCGGTTTCGACGTCTTCCTCAAGTGCTGGGAGCAAGGCGTGCTGCTGCGCTTCACCGGCGACATCCTGGCGGTATCGCCGCCCTTGATCATCGAAAAGCATGAGATCGACCGGCTGTTCGACACCATCGCCACCGCCTTGCGCGCCTGCGAATAAGCGCGGCGCCGAACACTCAACCCATACCCATCGGAACTAGCATGCAGAACATTCCTCATTACATCGGCGGCGAGCGCTGCGAAGGCCAGAGCGGCCGCTTTGGCGATGTCTACAACCCAGCGCTGGGCCGTGTCGCCGCCCGCGTGCCGCTGGCGGGCCCGGACGAGGTGCAGGCCGCGGTGGCGGCGGCGCGCAAGGCCTTTCCGGCCTGGGCGGAAACCTCGCCGCTGAAGCGGGCGCGGGTGATGTTCAAGTTCAAGGAACTGCTGGAGCAGAACCAGCAGCGCTTGGCGGCGCTGATTTCCAGCGAGCACGGCAAGGTGGTGTCCGACGCCATTGGCGAAGTCACTCGTGGGCTGGAGGTGGTGGAATTCGCCTGCGGCATTCCGCAGTTGCTGAAGGGCGAGTTCACCGAACAGGTGGGCGGCGGCATCGACAGCCATTCCATGCGTCAGCCGCTGGGCGTGGTGGCCGGCATCACTCCGTTCAACTTCCCGGCCATGGTGCCGCTGTGGATGTTCCCGGTGGCGCTGGCCTGCGGCAACTGCTTCATCCTCAAGCCGTCGGAGCGTGACCCCTCCGCCGCGCTGCTGCTGGCTGAACTGCTGCAGCAGGCCGGCTTGCCGGCCGGCGTATTCAATGTGGTGCACGGCGACAAGCAGGCGGTGGACGCCTTGCTCACCCATCCCGACATCGCCGCGCTCAGCTTCGTCGGCTCCACGCCGATTGCCCAGTACATCTATGAAACCGGCGCGCGCCACGGCAAGCGGGTGCAGGCGCTGGGCGGCGCCAAGAACCACCTGGTGGTGATGCCGGACGCGGACCTGGACGGCGCGGTGGAAGCGCTGATCGGCGCCGCCTACGGTTCGGCCGGCGAGCGCTGCATGGCGATCTCGGTGGTGCTGGCCGTCGGTGATATCGGCGATGAACTGGTGGCGCGGCTGGCCGAGCGCGCGCGCAATCTGAAGATAGGCGTGGGCGACGACGCGGCGGCGGAAATGGGGCCGCTGGTGACGCGCCAGCATCTGGACAAGGTGACGGGCTATGTCGCACAGGGCGTGGCCGAAGGCGCGCGGCTGGTGGTGGATGGTCGCGGCTACCACCATCCCGGCCACGAGGACGGCTTTTTCCTTGGCGGCTGCCTGTTCGACCACGTGACGCCGGAGATGACCATCTACCAGGAGGAAATCTTCGGGCCGGTGCTGGCGGTGGTGCGGGTGCCGGACTTCGACAGCGCGGTGAGCCTGATCAATGCCCACCCCTTCGCCAACGGCACCAGCATCTTCACTCGCTCCGGCGGCGCCGCGCGCGAATTCAGCCACCGCATTCAGGTGGGCATGGTGGGCATCAATGTGCCGATTCCGGTGCCGATGGCCTTCCACAGCTTTGGCGGCTGGAAGGCCTCGCTGTTCGGCGATCACCATATGCATGGTCCGGAGGGCGTGCGTTTCTATACCCGGATGAAGACGGTGACCAGCCGCTGGCCGGCCAAGATGACCGCCGAGTTCGTGATGCCGACGATGAAGTGAGGCGTGTGGAATGACGACCCTGGACGCGGGTATGACCGCTTGCGTTCAGTCTGGCCCGGAGCGATCCGGGCCTTTTTTATATGCTGTTGATATTTTTTGTTGAAATGCCTCAAACTAGGACTAATCGCGCAAAAAGAGCGATCAGCGCTGTCTAGAATAAGTGAACAAGGTGTGGGGAGATGGAAATGAACAAAACAACAATGAGCCTGCGCGGCCGTCTGCTGCTGCTGTTGGTGGCGATGGCCTTGCTGGTGGCGGCGATAGGCGTGCTGTCGGTGATGCGCGAGCGCGACACCATGCTGCAGGACCGCAAGGACAAGACGCGCAATCTGGTGGAGTCGGCGGCGGCGCTGGTGGTGTCCTACGAAAAGATGGCGGCGGACGGTAAGATGAGCGAGCCGCAAGCCAAGCAGCAGGCCGCGGCGGCGCTCAACAGCATGCGCTACGACCAGCGCGAGTATTTCTTCGCCTTCGACAAGAGCCTGACCTATGTCGCCCACGGCGTGAAGCCTGCCTTGATCGGCAAGAACCTGCACGGGGTCAAGGAAGGCAGCGGCCAGGACATGGGCCAGCTGTTCGATCAGGCCTTGAGCAGCGGCGGCGGCAAGGGTTATGCCAGCTATGTGTGGGACAAGCCGGGCTTCGACGCGCCGCAGCCCAAGATTTCCTATTTGATGACTTCGCCCGGCTGGGGCTGGGTGTTGGGCACCGGCATCTATCTGGATGATGTGGCCGCCGCCTATCACAAATCGCTGTTCAACCTGGCGCTGGAGGTCGGCGTGATCCTGCTGCTGCTGGCCGGCCTGGGCGGCTACATCATGCGCAGCGTGCTGGGCCAGTTGGGCGGCGAGCCGGCGGTCACCGTGGATATCGTCAAACGCATCGCCGCCGGGCAACTGGACATGGCGGTGCCGGTGAAAACCGGCGATCAGGACAGCTTGCTGGCCAATGTGGCCGGCATGCAGGCGCAGCTGCGGCAGCTGGTGGGAGAAATCGCCGCCGCGGCCAATCGGGTGTCTGAAATGAGCGACGACGTCAGCGGCCACGCCGCCGCCGTTGCCAGCGGTTCCGAGCAGCAAAGCGAGGCGGCCACCTCGATGGCGGCCTCGATAGAAGAGCTGACCGTCAGCATCAACCATATTTCCGACCGCGCCCAGGATGCCCGCAGCCTGTCCGAGCAGTCCGGCGAATCGTCGCAGCAGGGCAGCGAGGTGATCTCGCGAGCGGTGGCGGAAATGCGCCGCATCAATGAATCGGTGGAATTGGCGGCCGGCACCATCAATGAACTGGTGGACAAGGCGCAGGTGATCTCCGGCATCATGCAGGTGATCAAGGACATCGCCGATCAGACCAATCTCCTGGCCTTGAACGCGGCGATCGAGGCGGCGCGCGCCGGTGAGCAGGGCCGTGGCTTCGCGGTGGTGGCGGACGAGGTGCGCAAGCTGTCCGAGCGCACCGCCCAGGCCACCGAGGAGATCGCCGGCATGATCGCCGAGATCCAGCAAAGCTCCACCCAGTCGCACGGCTCGATGGAAGAAGCGGTGCGGCGCGCCAAGAACGGCCTGGAACTGGCCGAGCAGGGCGGCGCGGCGGTGGGCGAAATCAGCCACAGCGCCAGCGGCGTGCTGGGCGTGGTCAACGATATTTCCCACGCGCTGAAGGAGCAGGGCACCGCCAGCCAGGACATCGCCCAGTACGTCGAGCAAATCGCGATGAGCTCCAGCAAGAACGCGCAGGCGGCGTCCACCGCCTCGGCGGCGCTGGTGGACATGCGCCAGCTGGCCGGCAATCTGCGCGGGCTGGTGTCGCGCTTCCGCTGTTGAGCCGGCGGCGCGGGGGCCCGTGCCGCCGCCGCGTCAGCGGCCGATTTCTGTACGCACGTCCAGCAACTCCGGGAAGAAAGTCAGCTCCAGCGCCTGCTTGAGGAAACGCACGCCGCTGGAGCCGCCGGTGCCTTGCTTGAAGCCGATGACCCGCTCCACCGTCTTCATATGGCGGAAGCGCCACAGGTGGAAGTATTCCTCCACGTCCACCAGCTTTTCCGCCATCTCATAGGCTTCCCAGTGCTGCTGGGGCTGGTCGTAAATGAGCTTGAACAGCGGGATCAGTTCCGGATTGCGCTGATAGGGCTGCGACCAGTCGCGCTCCAGGCTGGAGGTCGGCACCGGCAGGTCGCGCCGCGCCAGGTGGCGCAGGAATTCATCGTACAAGCTGGGCGCTTCCAGGATGGCTTGCAGCGAGGCGTGTTTGTCCGTCTCATGGGCGAACACATTGAGCATCGCCTGGTTCTTGTTGCCCAGCAGGAATTCGATGGAGCGGTATTGATGCGATTGGAAGCCGGAGGAATTGCCCAGCACATCGCGGAACTCCATGTATTCCGACGGCGTCAGCGTCTCCAATACCGCCCATTGCTCGAACAGCAGGCGCTGGATCTGTTTGACCCGCGCCAGGCATTTGAAGCTGGGGCCCAGCGTGTCCTGCTGGACGAAACGCACCGCGGCCTGCAGCTCATGCAGCATCAGCTTCATCCACAACTCGGAGGTCTGATGCTGGATCACGAACAGCAGCTCGTCGTGGTGCGGCGGATCGGACAGCGGTTTCTGACAGGCCAGCAGCTGGTCCAGGCATAGATAACCGCCATAGCTCATGCGCTCGGAAAAGTTGGTGACGATCCCGGCTTCCAGTTTTCTCTCGTTCATCTTGATTCCCTTGTAGAGGCGGCGCGGCGTTTCTTGGTGTGATTTCGGCGCAGGGCCGGTTCGCGTCGCCGGCGAATGATGATCGGGAATCCGGGGCCGAATGTCAAAACGCGCGATGTTCCAGAGTGGAAACATCGCGCGTTCGCTGGGCAGAGCCGGCAACGCTCAAGGACGGTGCTTGCGCCCCAGCAACATGGCCAGCAGCAGCAGCGCCGCGCAGCCTATCAAGACCGGCGCGTTGCCGTGCCGCATATAGGGGGTCAGCCCCTGGCGGCCCTGAGCGAAGCCTTGCAACACCTGGCGGGTATAGGGCGCCGCCACCGAGGCGATCTCGCCGTCCGGGCGGATGATGGCGGTCATGCCGTTATTGGTGGCGCGCAGCATGTAGCGGCCATTTTCCAGCGCCCGCGTCTGCGACAACTGCAAGTGTTGGCTCATCGCCACGCTCTTGCCGAACCAGGCCAGATTGCTGACGTTGGCCATGATGCTGGCCTGGGCCGCCGGGCCTATCAGCTCCTCGCCGAAGCTGTCCTCGTAGCAGACGTTGAAGGCGATCTTCTCGCCGGCCAGCGGCAGCGGTGGCTGGTTGGCGCCGCCGCTGCTGAAGCCGGACATCGGCATATTCATGAACTGGTAAATCCAGCCTATCAGCCCCGGCACCGGGATGAATTCGCCAAACGGCACCAGGTGGTCCTTGGCGAAGAAGGGCCGGCCCGGCGTGGTCAGCGCCACCACCGCGTTCAGATAACCGCGGCCGTCGTTGGTGCGGCGCGGCACCCCGGTGGCCAGCGCCATGCCGGCGCGCTGGGCCTGGCCCTCCATCATGCTCAGGTAGCCGGAGGGCAGGTCGTCCAGAAACAGCGGCAGCGCGGTTTCCGGCAGCAGCATCAGGTCGGCGCGCGTGGTGGCCACTTGCTGGTAATACACGCGCAGCGATTCTTCCAGGTTTTCCGGCGACCATTTCAGCTCCTGGGCGATATTGCCCTGCGCCAGCGCCACGCTGATGGGCTTGCCCAGCGGCTGGGTCCATTCGATGCTCTTCAGCCCTTGGCCGTTGCCCCATACCGCCAGCGCGGCGAGCAGCAAGCCGGCGCGCAGCCGCCAGGAACCGTGCACCATCAGCGCCAGCGCGCCGGCGGACAGCGCCACCAGATAGCTGATCAAATGGACGCCGCCCAGCGGCGCGTAGCCGGCCAGCGGGCTTTCGGTGATCTGCGAGTAACCTGCCGCCGCCCAGGGGAAGCCGGTCAACACCCAGCCGCGCAGCCACTCGCCCAGCTCCCACAGCGCCGGAAAGGCCAGCAGCCAGCGCTGCCACGGCTTGGCGCTGACGCGCGCGCTCAGCCACATCGCCAGGCCGGGATAGAGCGCCAGATAGGCCGGCAGCAGCAGCACCAGCGGCAAGGCGATCCAGACCGGCAACCCGGCCACGTCGTGCAGGCTGTTGTAGATCCAGTTGAAATTGCTGGTGTAGGCGGCCAAGCCCCAGACATAGCCGATCCAGAACGCGCGCTGCGGGTGACGCTGGGTCAGGTCCGCCAGCGCCGCCAGCGACAGCGGCATGATCCAGAACAGCCGGTAAGGGGCGAAGGCGAACAGTGTGAGGCTGCCAGCCAAGGCGGCTGCCAGCAGGACCAATAAAGTGCGCATGGTAGGCATCAGGCGAAGCCGGCCAGCAAGCGCTGGCCGACGGATTATCAAATGGCTGATATTCATCATAGGAACTCGCGGGCGGAGGCAACAGCCGCGATCGCGACGCGAGTCCGGATGAGGATGGCGGATTACACGGTGGAGGTTTCCCCGTCCTGTATCCGCTCCACCAGCAAGGTGTCGACGCGGCGGTTGTCTGCGCGCAACACGGTGAAGCGCAGGCCGGCGGCTTCCACCGCTTCGCCGCGCTTGGGCAGGTGGCCGGTCAGCGAGATCACCAGGCCGCCGACGGTGTCGACATCGTCGTCTTCGAAATCGGTTTCAAAGTAATGGTTGAAGTCCTCGATCTCGGTCAGCGCCTTGACCCGGTAGCGCTGATGGCCGCGCACCGGCAGGATGTCTTCCTCGTCGTCCTCGGTGTCGTATTCGTCCTCGATGTCGCCGACGATCTGCTCGATCACGTCCTCGATGGTCACCAGGCCGGACACGCCGCCGTATTCGTCCACCACCACCGCCATGTGGTTGTGAGTGGCGCGGAAATCGCGCAGCAGCACATTCAGCGGCTTGGATTCCGGCACGAACACCGCCGGGCGCAGCACCGCCTTCAAGTCGAAGCTGGCCGGCGCGTGGAAATAGCGCAACAGTTCCTTGGCCAACAGAATGCCCAGCACGTCGTCCTTGCTGTCGCCTATCACCGGAAAACGCGAGTGTCCGGAATCGATCACCATAGGCAGGAAGCGGGTGATCGGATCGTCGCAGCTGATCACGTTCATCTGGCTGCGCGGAATCATCACGTCGCGCACGGTCAGCTCGCTGACTTCCAGCACGCCCTCGATCATGCCGAGCGCCTCCGCGTCCAGCAGATTGCGCTCGAAGGCGTTGTGCAAGAGTTCGATCAACTCTTCGCGATCTTCCGGCTCGCGCAGCAACATGGTGGACAGGCGTTCCAGCCAAGTCGGCCGCGGTTTACTGGGGTCTTCCATTTCTTAGAACTGCTCCTCTCGATACGGGTCGGGATATCCTAGCCTCTGCATGATGACGGTTTCAAGCGCCTCCATGGTTTCGGCTTCGTCGTCTTGCTCATGGTCAAAGCCCTGCAGGTGCAGCATGCCGTGCACCAACAGGTGGGCGTAATGCGCTTGCAGCGGCTTGTTTTGCTCGGCGGCCTCTTTTTCCACCACCGGCGCGCACAGCACCAGATCGCCTATCAGCGGCAGGCCCGGCACCGGCTCGCCCTCGTTGAGCGCGAAGCTCAGCACATTGGTGGCGTAGTCCTTGCCGCGGTAGTCATGGTTCAATTGGCGGCCTTCGTCGGCATCCACGATCAGGATGCTGACCTGGGCCTGCTTGACGCCGGCTTGCAGCGCCGCCTGGCTCCAGCGGCGCAGATCGGCCGGCCGCGGCAGCGCGGCGGTCTGGCTGCGCACCTCCAGGCTCAGTTCCAGGCGCGCGGCCAGCCGCGCCAGCAGCGGGTTACGCTTGGCTCTTTTCATCTTGCTTGCTTTGGTATTGGTCGTAGGCGTCGACGATTTTCTGCACCAGCGGATGGCGCACCACGTCGTCGCTCTGGAAATGATGGAAATGAATGCCGCGCACCGTGCCCAGGATGCGCTCCACCTCGACCAGGCCGCTCTTCTGATGGCGGGCCAGGTCGATCTGAGTCACGTCGCCGGTGATCACCGCCCTGGAGCCGAAGCCGATGCGGGTCAGGAACATCTTCATCTGTTCCGGCGTGGTGTTCTGCGCCTCGTCCAGAATGATGAAGGCGTTGTTCAGCGTGCGGCCGCGCATATAGGCCAGCGGCGCGATCTCGATCAGGTTCTTCTCGAACAGCCGGGTCACGCGGTCGAATCCCATCAGATCGTACAGCGCGTCGTACAGCGGCCGCAGATAGGGGTCGACCTTCTGCGCCAGGTCGCCGGGCAGGAAGCCCAGCTTCTCGCCGGCTTCCACCGCCGGGCGCACCAGCACGATGCGCTTGACCGCGTCGCGCTCCATCGCGTCCACCGCGCAGCCCACCGCCAGATAGGTCTTGCCGGTGCCGGCCGGGCCGATGCCGAAGGTGATGTCGTGCTGCTGGATGGCCTTGATGTAGCGGCTTTGACGCGGGGTGCGGCCGCGCAGATCTCCGCGGCGGGTCACCAGCACCGGCACGTCTTCGTCGTCGGCTGCGGTCTCGACGCCATTGGCCGCGTGGCGGCGCAGCTCCACCAGGCACAGTTGCACGTCGTCTATCGACAGCTCCTGCTTTTCCGCCAGCAGGTAGAGCCGGGTCAGCGCTTCCACCGCGGCCTTGGCCTGCTCGCCCTGCACGCGGAAGCTTTCGCCGCGGCGTTGCACCGTCACGTCCAGGCCGGTTTCGATCTGTTTCAGGTTTTCGTCCAGCGGGCCGCACAGGCGGGCCAGCCGTTCATTGTCTACGGGATTGAAGCTTAGCGGTTCGGAATGCGAGGTCGTCATGCGGCTTGTATGGTCTGGAGCGTGGCTGGTGTTAAGGCTGCGGCGAGCATCAAATGTTCCGCAGGCAATCCAGTTCCGGCGCGGTCATGCTTGCGTGGAACTCGGTGATTTCGTAGCGGGCGACATTGGCGACGGCGAAGGGGTCGCGCGCCAGCAGCGCTTCCAGCTCGGCGCGTTCGCCGCGGGCCAGGATCACGCCGCCGGTGCGCGGCGATTTGCGGCCGGAGGCCAGCAGCAGGCCGGCGGCATAGCCTTGCTGCAGCCAGACAATATGCTGGTCCAGCAAGGCGTCGATATCGGACAGCGGGGCGGTGTAGCTCAGCGAAACGATGAACATGGCGGCTCAGTGGGGATGAAAAGCTTCAAGCATACGCCCGCCGGCGGCGACGGGCGCAAAAAAATGGCGGGCGGGCGTCATGCTCAAGCGGTTTCCGTAATCAGCGCCTCGCCCACCAGCGAGTGCGGGCGGGCTTCGGTGATGCGCACATCCATCATCTGGTTCAGCAGGCGTGGATGGCCGACGAAGTTGACCACGCGGTTGTTGGCGGTGCGCGCCGCCAGCATGGTGGCGTCCTTCTTGGACACGCTTTCCACCAGCACGCGCTGCACCGTGCCCACCATCGCCTGGTTGATGGCGAAGCCCTTGGCCTCGATCACCTCGTTCAGGGCTTCCAGGCGGCGCACTTTCTCCGCGTGCGGGGTGTCGTCCGGCAGATTGGACGCCGGCGTACCCGGGCGCGGGCTGTAGATGAACACATAGCTGAAGTCGACTTCCATGTCCTTGACCAGCTTCAGCGTCTGTTCGAAGTCGGCCTCGGTCTCGCCGGGGAAGCCGACGATGAAGTCCGACGACAGGCACAGATCCGGCCGCAGCGCGCGCAGCTTGCGGATGATGGACTTGTACTCCAGGCCGGTGTAGCCGCGCTTCATCGCCGCCAGCACGCGGTCGGCGCCGCTTTGCACCGGCAGGTGCAGATGGGATACCAGCTTGGGCAGCTTGCCGTAGCAATCGATGATGCGCTGGCTGAATTCGCGCGGGTGGCTGGTGGTGAAGCGGATGCGCTCCACGCCCGGCACTTCGTGCACGTATTCCAGCAGCAGCGCGAAATCGGCGATTTCGCCGTCGGACATCGCGCCGCGGTAGGCGTTGACGTTCTGGCCCAGCAGGGTGATTTCCTTCACGCCCTGCGCGGCCAGGCCGGCGATCTCGGTCAGCACGTCGTCGAAGGGGCGGCTGACTTCCTCGCCGCGGGTATAGGGCACCACGCAGAAGGAACAGTACTTGGAACAGCCTTCCATGATGGACACGTAAGCCGCGCCGCCGTCCACCTTGGCCGGCGGGATGTGGTCGAATTTTTCGATTTCCGGGAAGGAAATATCCACCTGCGAGCTGCCGCTGGACTGGCGCGACTTGATCAGGTCCGGCAAGCGATGCAGCGTCTGCGGGCCGAACACCACGTCGACATAGGGCGCGCGCTTGACGATGGTTTCGCCTTCCTGCGACGCCACGCAGCCGCCGACGCCGATGATCAGATTGGGGTTGGCTTCCTTCAGCGGGCGGATGCGGCCCAGGTCGGAGAACACCTTTTCCTGCGCTTTCTCGCGCACGCTACAGGTGTTGAAAAGGATGACGTCGGCGTCTTCCGGCTTGTCGGTCTGAATCATGCCCTCGGCGTCGGACAGCACGTCGGCCATCTTGTCCGAGTCGTACTCGTTCATTTGGCAGCCGAAAGTCTTGATGTATACCTTTTTCATTGCAGCTTGATTCCAGCGTGTTTCCGTCGGTTCGTCGCGGCCTGCTTGGCAGGCGCGCGCCGCGCGCGGGATTATTGGGATGGCTGGGAGGCGGCCTCGGCCTCCCTTTGCTTCAGCAATTCCACTTCCTCGGGACGCAGCACCCAGATGCGGTTGATCTGGCCCTGCATATTGAAAGTCACGGCCACTGGCTTGCCCTCCAGGGTATCCAGTTGGCCGCGCAGCAGGAAGCGGTTGCTCTCATCGAAGATGCGCAGGCCGGGCGCCAGCGGAAACTGGCGGTTGGAGCGGATGAAAATGCCGAGCAGGCTTTCCAGCAGCGAGCGGTCTTTCTTGACGAACTCGATGGTGGCGTCATCCACGGCGCGGACGGTGCCGGCCTTCAGATCCAAGGGCAGCAGGCGGCCGGCCAGGGCGGGGGCGGCGAGCGATGCCGCGAGCAGGGCGACGATGAGTATTTTCATAAGGAATTGAATGCGTTGCGCGCGATTCTATCATAGCTTGGCCGGCGGCCAGGCCAAATCTTCCTGTGAGCATGGGCGCGTCGGCGCGGCAAAGCGGCTCGTTTTACAATGAACGCTGCATGCACACCGCGCCTTCGCCATAGGCGGCATTGGCCTCATTGTCCCGGCTGGCCTGGTAGCCAAAGCGCTGCCAATAACGGGCGGCGCCCAGTACCGCCACCAGCCGCGCCTGGCGCAGGCCGCGGCGGCGGCCCTGGCCCAGCACGGTTTGCACCAGGCGCGGCCCCAGGCCGTGACCGCGCGCGTCCGGATGCAGCGCCAGATCGTGGATGAACAGAGTGTCGGCGGCGGTTGGCAGCTGTTCCAGCTTATGGCCCAGCTTGGGCGGGCGGCTGCCGGCCCAGGGGTGGGCAAACAGATAACCCAGTAACTGGCCGGGACGTTCCGCCACCCAGCAGGTGTCCGGCGACAAACGCTGGCGCGAGGCCAGCGCATCGCGGCTTTCCAGCATCTCGGCAGGGTAGCAGTGCTGCTGCACTTGCAGCACCGCGGGTAAATCTCGAACTTGCATCGGGCGCAGAACAATGGCGTCCTGGCGACTACTGACTGCGGACATCGGTACGGCCTATCCATGAAAAACGACAAAAGCAAAGAGCGCGGCGACCGCCGCGCTCTGTTCGAATACGAATGGCATTATAGCGCGCCAGCCGCGCGCGCGGCCAGCCGGCAGGCCCCCCGGAACCGCTACCGCAAGGGGATTTCCCTGGCCTTGGACGCGCCGGCGCCGCACGCGGCATTGAATTTCTGGCGGAATAATGGTCTATTCCTGATCCGCCCCATTCCTTGAGTCGCCGTTTATGTCGCACTGGCTGTCCCTGATCGACCCCGACAAGATTCGCCGCACCCCGCTGGGCGCGCGCGGCCATAATCTGCTGCTGACGCCGCAGACGACGCCGCAAGCGTTGCTGCTGAGCCTGGAAGAGCAGGAGCTGGTGGGCGGCTGGCTCAAATCGCGGCGCAACCGCGCGCGCTGGAGCAGCCTGCTGGCGTTGGCGGACAGCCCCACGCTGGCGGAGAACCTGCTGCGCCGGCTATTGGAGGCCGGCTGGTGCGAAGTGGAACTGCATGCCGAAACCGGCTTGCGCTTCAATCAGCTGGAACCGTTCTGGGTGCAATGGCTGGACATGTACGGCCTGCGTCACCTGCTGGGCATGACCGACCCGCGGCCGCAGGCGGAAGTGGTGGAGCTGTGGCGCGGCTGGCAGCCGCGCCACCCGCTGCTGCTGGGCTTGGCGGAAAGCTTGAGCCCGCATCTGCAATCCTCCACGCTGGAGCGCCGCCTCAAGCTGGCCCAGGCACTGGATCAATGGCTGCTGGACGGCAGCTGGGGCACCGAGCGCCAGTTCTCGCAACGCGCGTTGGGGCGCAGCAAGGCCTTCGGCGCGGCGGACCGGCAGTGGCTGGCGGAGTTCGGCATCGATCTGGAAGCTTGCGGCATCGCCCGCCACACCCCGCACGTGTTCCTGTCCGGACCGTTGGGGCTGTGGGCCGGACAGCACTGCCTGTTGTCCGCGGCCTTGCTGCGGCAAGGCGTGGCCTTGGGGCCGGAGGCTTTGCTGGGCGTGAGCGCGGTGGAGGGGGCGATCCGCAGCGTGCGCATCGTGGAAAACCTCAGCGTGTTTCAAACCCTCAGCCAGCAGGCGCTGCCGGTGCTGACCATCTGGGTGCCGGGCCAGCCGCACCAGCGTTGGCGCGAGGCGGTGCGCCATCTGCTGTCCTTGCTGCGGGTGCCGGTGCAGATCGCCTGCGACCTAGACCCGTCCGGCGTCGCCATCGCGATGGCCGTGGGCAAGGTGGCGGAGCAGGCTGGCCGGCCGTGGGAGCCGTGGCGGATGCTGCCGGAGCAACTGACGCTGGCCAATGGCGCGCAGCCCTTGAGCGAGGTGGACCAGGCGCAGCTGGCGCGCTTGATGGGCGGCGGCCTGCCGCCCTTGCTGCACAGCCTGGCGATGGAGATGCAGGAGCGGCAGTGCAAGGTGGAGCAGGAGGCGCTGTTCATCGATGAATGGGGGGATTGAAACCCATATTGGGCCTTGCATCATATTGTTTTAGATTTCTAAAAGCGACGCATGGGATGCGCCGCTTTTTTCAATAGCTGGCCTTTGATTGGTTTGTTCACTATTTCTGATATGGCTGGCTGATTAAATAGTATGCATTTGATGCCGGGTTGCCGGGTAAGATGACAGATTAATGCTGTCGTAGTGCTAGTCAATTTCCCAACCTGGTGGACAGGTCGGGTAAGATATCCAGTAACTCAGAGAGCGGCGCTCTGCCGAATCCCCCCATTGGTAAATGCCTGAGCCGTTGAAATAAAAAACGGGTTTGTGTGCGACATATCCAACAACCGAGGCTTTGCAGTAAAAAAATGGGGATGTCAAAAAATCGATGACCGATAGCTCATCTATACATGTTAGTTGTGCGACGCGGTCTTCTATTGATGCGTAATTGGCGATGCACTTGGTCCGGTCGCCAGTTTTCGACAAGCTGTCCAGCATGTCGAATTCTTCATTTGGCAATGCTCGTACATGCTCCGAAACAACACGCACGAAATCGGCTCTGAACGGAATTAACCCTTCCATCCGGTAGCTGGATAGGTTTTTATGCATATAGTTAACATTATCCATGGCGGTCAAATTTTAAGAGGGTGCAGGGAGCCGATCATATAGATACAGCAGCAGGACATCTCCGAAAAAATGATAATTCACGATGTCAGCTTTAAGTGTTATGATATGATCATTGCGTTCATTTTGTTCTAGAAAGAACATTTCAGATGAGTGTAGTTGATGCGAAAAAATCAAAGTTGATCAGCAGCGCGGATGTCGAAGCGGTGATACGTGAAAGCAAGGCACTGCCTAGAAAACGTGTGCCTATCCTGGTTCATGACAGTTACGATGAGATGCCGCAGCGCTTTGTCAATTGCATGTCGGCCAATTCCTATATCAGACCGCATCTGCATGAGAATAATAATCAGTGGGAACTGGTGATCTGGGTTTCTGGGGAAATGCTGGTGCTGATCTTTAATGAAGATGGCTCCATCTCAAAAAGAATCGAGTTTGGCCAGGACAAGAATCGGATCGTTGAAATTCGGCAGAACCAATACCATGCCTTTGTTCCCATGTCGGACTGTGCCTATTTTGAGGTTAGAAACTGTAAATTTGACCCTGATAGTGATAGACGGTATGCGGCCTGGGCTCCGGATGAGGCCAGTGCAGGCGTGGATGATTTCTTCGCTTGGATGAAAAGCGCTGAAGTTGGACAGCGGTATGCAGAATCTTAGTCTGTATTTGCAAATCATAGACAGTAGCCCGGTACCTACTTTCTGGAAAGATGCCGCCCTGAACTTTGTCGGTTGCAATGATGCTTTTCTGGACATGGTTGGTGCCATGCAGCGCTCCGAATTCATCGGCAAAAAAGATATCGACTTGCCATGGAGCCCGAATTGGGAGGAGTACGAGCGAGATGACCGCCATGTGTTGCAGACAGGGACGCCGATTTCCAGGCTGGAAGGCATCCCATCCAGTGATGGCAGCATAGTCCTGTCACAAACCACCAAGCATCCCCTGATCAAGAATGGCAAGGTCGTCGGCATCGTTGGCTACTGCAAAGACGTCACCTTGGAAAAAAAACTCAAAGACGCCGAAGCAGAGAAACAGATTGAGAAGATCAATTCCAAGTTGATCGCGCTAGTGGAGAAATTCGTTAACGATGCCCGGCTATGCCAGGTTGAGATCGTGAATGAACGGATAGGTCTGAAAAGTCCGAACAACAAGCTGGTGATTGCTGCGCCCTTGAGCAAGCGCGAAACCGAAATCCTGTATTGCCTGTCCCTGCATAAGACACCAAAGGAGATTTCCCGAATTCTGTCGCTGGCGCATGGCAGAGAGGTGTCGATTCGCTCGGTGCAAACCATCATCAATGAAAAGTTGTACTCCAAGCTGGATGTGCACTCCACCAGCCACCTCATAGAACGGGCAGCCGCCCTGAATCTGATTCCGCTGCACATGCCGAAGTAGAGTGGCTGTGTGTCGCGTTCTTCTCGGCCAAGGCTCGGCACTTACACTTTGCCGCGGCCCCCGTCTATCCCAAAACGGAAGCACATTGTCAGACCGTACGAGCTGAAGTGGCATCAGTTCGTACGGCCTATGGCCTCATCGGTCTAGCTCAAGGCTGGTTATAGCTGTATTCGATGCCGTTGATCGTGGATTTGAAGCCGTAGCGTGGGAAGGCCGGGTTCGGCTTCTTGGCGAGGTAGGCATCCGCCAGCGCCTCGGCCGCCTGGCGGTAGAACTTGCCCTGGTTCTTGTTGTACCAGGGGTCGTCGTGCGGGTTGGGGCTGAATTTATAGCTTTGATCGCGGCCGCCGGCGATATAAATGCGGATGCCGCGCGCGCCGGGGCCGGAACCGCCGCTTTTCTGCTCCACATAATTGAAGGTGATGCCGCTTTTTTTGTAATCGGGCAGGCTGCCGCTGATATTGGCGGCCAGCGCGCCGCCGGCGGTCAGTGTCAGCGCGCTGACCGCGAGCAAGGCCGCAACGCGGCGAAACAGGAAGTGGAGGGGTGGATGCATGGGACACCTTTCTGAAATGGTTGAGAGCGCTTGGCCGGTAACGGCTGCGTTCAATGCCATCGGGATGGATGGGGAGGCGTTAGCGTCGTGAATGGCGCTTAAATGTCGCCTATTTATACAAATGGCAATTAACGTACAACTTTGAATGCCATTTGGATTTAGACGATAGGCGAGCCCACGGCGCGCAGCAAGTCTTGCATGCCAGTCCTTAAGGCCGGGCTGGCGAAACCCCGGAGCCGGCGATGTTTACCGATTGCGGCCGACGAGTGCTGGCCTATGCTGAGAAGGTGGCATGGCGTGGTTGGAAAGCAGGTTTGAGATGGAAGAACGGGACTTGGTGGGCGGCGGCATTCCGATGGCGCAGCTCAAGCTGGAGTTGCTCGCCACTGGCGTATTGCTTATCTCGGTGTACGAGGTAGACGATGAGGAGGCGTTTTTCGTTTACGAGGCCCGCAACGATTTCGACCCGGATGCGGTGCTGGCCGCCGCCGAGGCGAGTTTGGATCCGGTGCGGCTGAGCGTGTTCAAGCATGTGTTTTTTCCGGCCACGGACGATGTCGAAGATGGATCGGAAGAGGGCGACGGCTAAGCCGCCGGCGCTGTGTGGATAAGATGCCAACCCCGCGGATGCGGGGTTTTGCTTTTTCGCAGTGGCGGCCGCCGCGCGCGGCATGCGCAAAGCCCGCCTGGGGGCGGGCTTCGGGTGCTGATGGATGGCCCGGTCCCGGAACCGGGCGCATGCGCTTAGCGCAGGTTCAGCGCCTTGATCGCGCTATTGATCTCCTCCGCCAGGCGCACTTCCTGACCCAGCTGCTCGTGCCATTGCTGGTTCTGGAAGAAGGCGTAGCGCGCCTTGGAGCCGTTGCCGGCTTGCCAGCCGTCTTTCAGTTGGCCGTCGAAGAAGAACTGCTCCAGCAGCGCATGGCCAGCCGCGTGGGCCTGGTTTTGCGCGTGCTGCTCGTGCAGGCGCGGCGAGCCGATCAGATGCAGTTCGATGTCACGGCCCTGCTCTTCGTAGCGGCCCTGGATCGGGTGTTCGAACACCAGCGGCTGCAGCGTGGCGTGAGTGATGGTGGCGCGGCCGGTGATGTGACGCGACGGGGTGTACACGGTCAGGTCCAGCCGCAGGTTCAGGCCGCCCGCCTGGCCGGGTTTGTTGACGTTGTAGCTGATGATGAACAGGCCGGATTTTTGATCGCGATCGATAGTCATGTTTGGACTCCTTGAGATCAATGACATCAGAAGAGAAGTTGGAGCGTCCGGTGGGACGTCCAGGCCCAATGGCGATGTGCGAACCGTGGCGGTAACCGCGGCTGCCCTGTAGTTATATAACTTTTGTTTTTATTTTCTGCCGTACTTAATGGCAGTTGGAAATAAAGAGGCGATGGGGCTTGCGCGCGGGATTAGGGAACAAGGAGGAGGGAAAGCGCGCCGCCGGAGTTTGGCGGCGCGAGGGAAAATCAGGCTTGTTGCTCGAAGCGCACAGGCTGTTTGCCCAGGCGCTTGGCCCGCACCACCACGGTGCCGGCGATCTTGTCGTGCCAGCCCTGCTTGCGGGCGTCCAGGCCCACCCAGATCAGGCCCAGCATGAAGGGGAAGCAGGACACGAAGTAGCCGAGATAGCGCAGCGCCGCCTGCATCGGCGTCATCGGCGCGCCGGTCTTGGCGTCCACGATGCGCGCGCCCAGCAGCATCTTGCCCGGCGTGCTGCTTCTGAACCACCAGAACGCCAGCACCGCCGCCGCCGGCAATATCCAGTTGATCAGCAGGCTGGCCAACGGGCTCAGCTCGAAACCGCCTTGAAGCATGAAGGCCTGCATCATCCAGCCGTCGCCGCTTTCCGCCATGCGGCTGGTTTCGCCGCCGCCGCGGGCCAGCAGCCAGATCACCGGCGCCAGCACCAGGCACAGCAGCAGAGTGTCGACCAGGCTGGCCAGCACCCGCAGCCAGAAGCCGACGTATTCCAGTTCTTCCGCGCCGTCTTGCATCTTCAATCCTCCAGATTGGGCTTGTGCTTGGCCGCCACGCGCAGGTAGTGCTCGGCGGAGTATTGGAAATAGGCCAGTTCCTTCTCGGTCAGCGGCCGCGCCTGCTTGACCGGGTTGCCCAGGTAGAGATAGCCGGATTCCAGCCGCTTGCCGGGCGGCACCAGGCTGCCGGCGCCGATCAGCACCCGCGGTTCGATCACCGCGCGGTCCAGCACGATGCTGCCGATGCCGACCAGCACCTCGTCGCCTATGGTGCAGCCGTGCAGGGTGACGTGGTGGCCGATGGTGACATTGCGACCTATCACCAGCGGCGCGCCGGCCGGGTCCGCGGCGCTGCGGTGGCTGACGTGCAGCATGGCGAAATCCTGGATATTGGAATTCTCGCCTATGCTGATGGCGTTGACGTCGCCGCGGATCACCGCACAGGGCCAGACCGACGCGCCCTCCGCCAACGAGACCTCGCCGATGACCACCGCCGCCGGGTCGATGTAGCAGCTGTCGTGGATCTGCGGCTGATGCCCGTCATAAGGGCGGATATTGCTTTTCATCGGTCTGTCCTCATCTGAAATCGGGTAAAGTTCCTATCATACCCCCACAGGATGCCAATATGAGCCAGAACCCCTTGCTGGACTTTTCCGGGCTGACCCGTTTCGCGGAGATCAAGCCGGAGCACATTTCCCCCGCCATCGACGAATTGCTGTCCGCCGCGCGCGCCGCGGTGAAGCGGCTGACCGCGGAGCAGGGCGCGCCCAGCTGGGAAAGCTTTGTCGATCCGCTGACCGACGCCACCGAGCATCTGGGCCGCGCCTGGGGCGTGGTGGGCCACCTGAACGCGGTGGTGAACACCCCGGAGCTGCGCGAAGCCTACAACGCCAACATCCCGCGCATATCCGAGTTCTGGACCGAGATGGGCCAGAACCTGGAGCTGTACGCCCGCTTCAAGGCGCTGGCGGCCAGCCCGGAGCACGCGGATTACAGCGCGGCGCGCAAGAAGATTGTGTCCAATGATCTGCGCGATTTCCGCCTGTCCGGCGCGGAATTGCCGCAGGCGGAAAAAGAGCGCTTCGCCGTCATCCAGACGCGGCTGGCCGAGTTGTCCGCCAAGTTCGAGCAAAACGTGCTGGACGCCACCGACGCCTTCAGCCTGTACATCGAGGACAAGGCCGAACTGTCCGGCGTGCCCGAGGATTCGCTGGAACTGTTCGCCGCCGCCGCGGCCGGCGACGACAAGAGTGGCTACAAGATCACGCTGCAATTCCCGTTCTACTTCCCGGTGCTGCAATACGCCGACAACCGCGCGCTGCGCGAAAAGCTGTACCAGGCCAATGTGCAACGCGCATCGGAGTTCGGCCCGTCCGACCGCGACAACAGCCCCATCATCCGCGAAAAGCTGAAGCTGGCGCGCGAGGAAGCTCAGCTGCTGGGCTTCGCCAACTTCGCCGAACTGTCCTTGTTCACCAAGATGGCGGAAAGCCCGGAACAAGTAATCGCCTTCCTGCGCGACCTGGCCGCGCGCGCCAAGCCGTTCGCGGTCAAGGACCGCCAGGAACTGGAAGCCTTCGCCGCCGCCGAACTGGGCCTGGCCAAGCTGGAAGCCTGGGACCTGGCCTATGCCGCGGAAAAACTGCGGGTGGCGCGCTACGCCTTCTCCGAGCAAGAAGTGAAGCAATACTTCCCGGAAAGCAAGGTGCTGCCCGGCCTGTTCGGCGTGGTGTCGACGCTGTTCGGCATCGAGGTGCGCCCGAGCAGCGCGCCGGTCTGGCATCAGGACGTGCGCTTCTTCGACATCCACAAGGACGGCCAACTGGTCGGCAGCTTCTACTTCGACCTGTACGCCCGCGACGGCAAGCGCTCCGGCGCCTGGATGGACGACGCACGTGGCCGTCGCAGCAAGAGCGGCCAGGTGCAGACGCCGATTGCCTACCTGACTTGCAACTTCACCCGCCCGGTGGGCGACAAGCCGGCGCTGTTCACCCATGACGAAGTGATCACCTTGTTCCATGAGTTCGGCCATGGCCTGCACCATATGCTGACCCGCGTCGACGAACTGGGCGTGGCCGGCATCAACGGCGTGGAATGGGACGCGGTGGAGCTGCCTAGCCAGTTCCTGGAAAACTTCGCCTGGGAATGGGACGTGGTGCAAGGCATGACCAGCCACGTGGACAGCGGCGCGACCTTGCCGCGCGAGCTGTTCGACAAGATGCTGGCGGCCAAGAACTTCCAGAGCGGCATGGCCACGGTGCGCCAGCTGGAATTCGCCTTGTTCGACCTGCAGCTGTACAGCGGCTTCGACGCCGACAAGGGCAACTGGCTGGCCTTGCTGGACGAAGTGCGCAGCGAAGTGGCGGTGAACTTCCCGCCGGCTTACAACCGCTTCCCCAACAGCTTCAGCCACATCTTTGCTGGCGGCTACTCGGCCGGCTACTACAGCTACAAATGGGCGGAAGTGCTGTCCGCGGACGCCTACGCCGCTTTCGAAGAAGCCGGCGGCGCCAATCCGGACACCGGCAAGCGCTTCTGGGATGAAATCCTGGCGGTGGGCGGCAGCCGCCCGGCCTTGGAATCCTTCCGCGCCTTCCGCGGCCGCGACCCGCAGATCGACGCGCTGCTGCGCCATTCCGGCATGGTGGAGACGGCTTGAAACGAGCGTTTTATGCCGAGGGAAAAATAATCCGGTTTGCGCCGGAACTCTTGTGAAGCGCCGTGGCTCTAATTTTTTGCTCAGTGGGTTATCTCCAGAGCAGCAAGCGAGCCAGACGCATATCAGGGTAGATTGATATAGTGTCTATTGTGCGCCTCCGTGCAGACGGAGGCGCCTTTTTTTTGCCGCGGATCGCGCGGCAAAAAGATTCAGTCGTCCCGCTCTGGTTTGGCGGACGGCGGCAGCGGCTGCAGGGTGTGGCGGTGCTGGAAGGTGGGGGTCCGCATCGAGAATGGCGGCGTCAACGGTGCCAGACGAGGACGGTTGGGGTTGCGCGTCGGGCACAATGCCTGTTGCGCGTCGTGCTGCTTGTGCTTGATAGTCAAGAACTTGCTCCGGTTACGACGACATTTCGATCATAGGCCGGCGTTTCCGGCGTTGGCAAATCCGCCGCGCCGGGGTGTTGTTTATTTGTTTAAACGAATCTGTTTAATTTGGCGTCAAATAATCAACATTGGCGCCGCTTGCAGGGCAAGGCTTGGCAGTGCCGCGCGCTGCGGTTATGGTGTCGGCCTTTGCCTGAAAAACTATTGGAGAGCCCGCTGATGCGTTTTGCCACCTGGAACGTCAATTCCCTCAAGGTCCGCCTGCCGCAAGTGATCCAGTGGCTGTCCGACAGCCCGGTGGACGTGCTCTGCCTGCAAGAATTGAAGATGGATCAGGACGTGTTCCCGCTGGCCGAGATCGAAGCGGCCGGCTATCGCGCCGCCTGGTTCGGCCAGAAAACCTATAACGGCGTGGCCATCCTGGTGCGCGCGCCGCTGGAGCTGGAAGACGTGGTGTGCGGCATTCCCGATTACGGCGACGAGCAGCGCCGGGTGATCGCCGCCACGGTGAACGGCATCCGCGTGATCTGCGGCTACTTCGTCAACGGCGAGGCGGTGGATTCGCCCAAATATCCGTACAAGCTGGAATGGCTGGCCAATCTGGAGCGCTACGTCACCGCCGAACTGCAGCGCCATCCGCAGTTGCTGCTGCTGGGCGACTACAATATCGCGCCGGAAGACCGCGACGTGTACGACCCGGAAAGCTGGCACGAACAAGTGCTGTGCAGCACGCCGGAGCGCGAGGCCTTCCGCCGCCTGATCGCGCTGGGCCTGAGCGACAGCTTCCGCCTGTTCAACCAGGAAGAGAAGCAATACAGCTGGTGGGACTACCGCGCGATGATGTTCCGCCGCAACAAGGGCGTGCGCATCGACCACATCCTGGTCAGCGACGCCTTGAAGCCGCGCGCGCTGGAATGCGTGATCGACAAGGCGCCGCGCAAATGGGAACGCCCGTCCGACCACACCCCGGTGGTGCTGACTCTGGCCGACTGAGCGCCGTCCAAGCTTGGCCCGACGCGCCCGTGACAAAGGCAGGGGCGCGCTTCCTTCCCTAAGAACCTGTTCAAAGTCTGCTGCGCGTCGTGAAGCGTTGCACGGTGAGTACGAGCTCAAAATGCTCATGTACCACGAGCACATTCCGCTTTTTCGCTCGTTTTCGCCTTGTCTCGCCCTTGCCCGCGAGCCTTTGAACAGGCGCTAAAGCCTTATTTCGCATCAAGGCGGCCGCCGCGCCGCGCCGGCATCATGCCGTCATGACTCATCCCACCCCATCTGTGCAAATCGGCCTGTGGCTGCTGCTGTCCGGGCTGACCCTGCTGGCGGCCTGGCTGGCCGAAGGCGGTCGGCTGCCGTCTCTGGCGCTGATCGCGCTGGGCCTGGCCTGGTTCAAGGGCGTGCTGCTGGTGGAACACTATATGGGCCTGCGCCATGCGCCGCGCTGGCTGCGCGCGCTGGTGCAGGGCTGGCTGGCGCTGGTGTCGGCCGCGCTGCTGCTCAGCTTTATCTGAAGGAATGCCGATGAACGCGCCAGAAATCCTCGATATCCCCGTGCCCTTTTACCAACCGCAGGGCGCCGAGTGC
Source organism: Chromobacterium sp. (assembly GCF_041912965.1). Lineage (NCBI taxonomy): Bacteria > Pseudomonadati > Pseudomonadota > Betaproteobacteria > Neisseriales > Chromobacteriaceae > Chromobacterium > Chromobacterium sp. The sequence goes on from NZ_JAYSGF010000044.1 coordinate 31,558, forward strand.
GAACTGTTCGAAGCCGCCTGGCGCCAGCAACTGCCGGTGCTGATCAAGGGGCCCACCGGCTGCGGCAAGACCCGCTTCGTCGCCCATATGGCGGCCAGGCTGGGCCTGCCGCTGATCACCGTCTCCTGCCACGACGACCTGAGCGCCGCCGACCTGGTGGGCCGCCACCTGATCGCCGACGGCGCCACCGTCTGGTGCGACGGCCCGCTGACCCGCGCGGTGCGGATAGGCGGCATCTGTTACCTGGACGAAGTGGTGGAAGCGCGCAAAGACACCACCGTGGTGCTGCATCCGCTGACCGACGACCGCCGCATCCTGCCGGTGGAACGCACCGGCGAAGTGCTGCAAGCGCCGCCGGGCTTCATGCTGGTGGTGTCCTACAATCCCGGCTACCAACACGTGCTGAAAACGCTGAAGCCCAGCACCCGCCAGCGTTTTGTCGCCATGAGCTTCGATTTTCCGCCGCCGGAAGTGGAAGTCGGCGTGCTGACGCGGGAAAGCGGCGTCAGCGAGGCGCTGGCGCGCCAACTGGTGACGCTGGCCGGTCAGCTGCGGCGCTTGTCCGGCTATGACCTGGAAGAAGCCGCCAGCACGCGGCTGCTGGTGTACGCCGCCAAGCTGATCCAGGCCGGCCTGCCGCCCTGGCAAGCCTGCCGCACCGCGCTGGCGGAACCGCTGAGCGACGACGCCGACACCGTGGCGGCGCTGCTGGCGGTGATCCAGACCCAATTCCCCGGCTGAGCGACATGGAAGACATCGTCGGCGGCTGGTGGGACAAACTGGCGCGGCGCGCGGCGCGGCGCGGCTTTCCGGAATACGCGGCGGAGCTGGCGCAAGTGACGGCGCAGGCGCCGCTGTTCTTCCGCGCGATGGGCGGCGACCCGGCATTGGCGCTGCGCTCCACCGTGGGCACCGAACACGGCGCGCGCCGCGGCTGGCTGCAGCGGCTGGCCGGCACCGGCGCGCGGATGGAGCTGGCCTGGCAGGACAGCCAGGCACTCTACCTGCCGGAACGCATCGACTGTTTCCCCAGCGCTGCGCTCAACCGAGACTGCTACTTCTGGCTGCTGGCCCAGGCCGCCTATGCGGCCGACAGCGACGGCGACTGGCTGAGCCGCAACCGCCTGGCCGCGGCGCGCGCCTTGGCGGCCATGCCCGGCCTGGCCGCCCTCTACCGCCGGCTGGCGGCGGCGGTGCTGGAGCAGCGGCCGGAGCCCGCCGGCCTGCCGCCGGCGGAGGCCGAGGTGGAACGCGCGATCCAGGCGGCGCTGAGCCGGCCGGAACAAGCGGTGACACTGCCGCCGCTGAGCCGGCCGCCGCAGCCGGTGCCGCTGTGGCTGCACCCGGAACCGCCGCTGACGGACGCGGGCGGGCAGGGCAGCCGCCATGCCGACGGCGAACGCGGCGGCGGCAAGGACGCCCAGCGCCAACGCCGCCGCTACCGCGCCCGGCGCATGGAACAGGACCAGCGCAAGAACGGCATGCTGATGGTGTTCCGCGCCGAGAGCCTGTTCACCTGGGACGAATACGTCAAGGTCAACCGCCACAACGACGACGACGATGACGGCAACGGTGAAATCGCCGCCGAAGACATGAACCGGCTGACCCTGGGCCAGGACGCCCATACCCGTGGCAGCCGTTTGCGTTTCGATCTCGACCTGCCGGCCGCCGCCTACGACGACACCCCGCTGGGACCGGGCATCAAGCTGCCGGAATGGCACTGGAAGCGGCAATGCTTGGTGGAGGACCATTGCCTGCTGCGGCCGATGCTGCCGCGCGATGCCGCGCCGGCCCCGTTGCCGGAACGCTTGCAGCCGCTGGCGCGCCGGCTGCGGCGGCAATTCCAGGCGCTGGCGCCGGAACGCCGCCGGCGCAGCGGCGAAACCGCCGGGCCCGACATCGACCTGGACCGGCTGATCCGCTTCCTCGCGGAACGACGCGGCGGCGCGGCGCTGAGCGAGCCGGCGCTGTACCAGGACTGGCCGCCGGGCGAACGCAGCCTGGCCTGCCTGACCCTGGCCGACCTGTCGCTGTCCACCGAAAGCTGGCTGGGCGAAACCGGCCGGGTGATCGACGTGATCCGCGACAGCCTGTTGCTGTTCGCCGAGGCGCTGGCCGCCAGCGGCGACGACTTCGGCCTGTACGGTTTTTCCTCGCTGCGGCGGCAGGAGGTGCGGCTGCAGATCCTGAAGGACTTCGCCGATCGCTACGACGACGACGCCCGCGGCCGCATCCTCGCCATCCGGCCCGGCTACTACACCCGCATGGGCGCGGCCATCCGCCAGTGCACCCGCATCCTGAGCGAGCGGCCGGCGCAGCGGCGTCTGCTATTGCTGATCTCGGACGGCAAGCCCAACGATCTGGACCACTACGAAGGCCGCTACGGCATAGAAGACACGCGCCAGGCGGTGCTGGAAGCCCGCCGCGCCGGCCTGACGCCGTTCTGCGTGACCATAGACCGGGAGGCGGGCGACTACCTGCCGCATTTGTTCGGCCGCAATGGTTATGCGCTGGTGCGGCAGGCGGAGCGGTTACCGCAGGCGTTGACCAGGCTGTATGCCAGTCTGACGGCGTGAGAACCTGCCCAAAGTCTGCTGCGCGTCGGCGATACGGCGTTGAAAACGTCTTCGAAATGCTCATGTACCGAATGTACATTCCGCTTTCTCAGCCGTTTTCGCCTTGTCTCGCTCTAGCTCGCGAGACTTTGAACAGGTTCTGAGCTCGGCAAACAAAACCCCTGATGCCGCATTGGGCCGACTTGCCTCAGGGATTTTGTTAGCCGCTCTAGCGGGCTGAATGGCCATTGTTTGATGTCGCGCCAAGTCCGTCTGCGCTATGCATGGCATGGTTCCGTTTCTTTTTCATGTTCCTGAGGGGCGGGTTAAGAGACGTAGGCAAATACGAATTCGACGCGCCCCTGCTCCCTTCAAGCCTGCCGACGGGTGGCAGGCCCGAGGTTTTAAGCGGCTGCCTGTTCGAGCAGCGCGACGTTAGCGCGCTGCGAGTTCAGCCGCGCCTCGGGCCTGACGGGACCCGGCGGGAAGCCGCAGGCCAGGCTTGCAGGGCGGCCTTTAGGGTAAAGGGAGATTTGGCCGCGCAAATCTCCCTTTCCGTTTGCCGGGCGGAACCGGCCCTAAATCATCATCCGCGAAGCGGATTCGAAAATGATGAACATCGCGAACACAGAAGGATTCCATGGCCAAAAAATTCCCGCTGCACCCCGCCCATCCTGAACGCATCTGCTGGGGCTGCGACCTCTATTGCCCCGCCAACTCCCTGCAGTGCGGCAACGGCTCCAGCCGTACCCAGCATCCGGCGGAAGTGCTGGGCGACGACTGGTATCAATACGGCGACTGGGGCCTGGAAGATTCCCCGGTCACCGGACAGGACGGCTCCGGCAAGCGTTGATTCGAATCAAGGCTGTCTGTATGCGTCCGGGATGATCATGCTCGCAAAAGGGTTATTCCTAACGCTGGAGCGCTACCATGAAGTCTCCGAAGCAGTCCCTGTTCACCAAGAGCGTCTTGCTCGCCCTGTTGCCGCTGGCAGCGGCCCCCGTCTGGGCGGACACCGCCGCCCCGCCCGCCGGCGAGGCGATGCACCAGAACGCCAACGCCAAAGCCCCGCCGATGACCGAGGCGGAATTCACCCGCGGCAAGCAAATCTACTTCGAACGCTGCGCCGGCTGTCACGGCGTGCTGCGCAAAGGCGCCACCGGCAAGGCGCTGACGCCGGACATCACCCTGGCGCGCGGCACCGAATACCTGAAAACCTTCATCAAATACGGCTCCCCGGCCGGCATGCCCAACTGGGGCACCTCCGGCGAATTCAACGACCAGCAAGTGGACCTGATGGCGCGCTATGTGCAGCAAGAGCCGCCCACCCCGCCGGAATTCGGCATGCAGGACATGCTGGCCACCTGGAAAGTGCAAGTGCCGGTGGACAAGCGTCCGCGGCGCAAGGAAAACCAGCTGGACATCTCCAACCTGTTCTCCGTCACTCTGCGCGACGCCGGCGAAATCGCGCTGATCGACGGCCACAGCAAACAGATCGTCAGCGTGATCAAGACCGGCTACGCCGTGCACATCTCCCGGCTGTCCAAATCCGGCCGCTACCTGTACGTGATCGGCCGCGACGGCAAGATCAACCTGGTGGACCTGTGGATGGCCAAGCCGGACAGCGTGGCGGAAATCCGCATCGGCCTGGAAGCACGCTCGGTGGAAACCTCCAAATACCGCGGCTACGACGACAAGCTGGCGGTGGCCGGCGCTTACTGGCCGCCGCAATACGTGATCATGGACGGCGCCAGCCTCAAGCCGTTGAAAATCGTCGGCACCCGCGGCATGACGGTGGACAACGAATACCACCCGGAACCGCGCGTGGCCTCCATCGTGGCCAGCCATTACAAGCCGGAATTCGTGGTCAACGCCAAGGAAACCGGCAAGATCATGATGGTGGACTACTCCGACCTGGCCAACCTCAAGACCACCACCATAGACGCCGCCAAATTCCTGCACGACGGCGGTTTCGACGCCAGCGGCCGCTACTTCATGGTGGCCGCCAACGCCTCCAACAAAGTGGCGGTGGTGGACACCAAGCTGGACAAGCTGGCGGCGCTGGTGGACGTGGGCAAAACCCCGCACCCCGGCCGCGGCGCCAACTTCACCGATCCGCAATACGGGCCGGTGTGGGCCACCAGCCACCTGGGCGACGACAGCATCAGCCTGGTGGGCACCGATCCGGAAAAACACAAGGCCCAGGCCTGGAAAGTGGTGCGCACGCTGAAAGGGCAGGGCGGCGGCTCGCTGTTCATCAAGACCCATCCGCAATCCGCCAATCTGTGGGTGGACACCGTGTTCAATCCGGACGCCAAGCTCAGCCAGAGCGTGGCGGTGTTCGACATCAAGCACCTGGACAAGGGCTTCAGCATGCTGCCGATAGGCGAATGGTCCGGCCTGAGCGACGGCGCCAAGCGCGTGCTGCAACCGGAGTACAACAAGGCCGGCGATGAAGTCTGGTTCTCGGTGTGGAGCGCCAAGGACAAGCAATCCGCCATCGTGGTGGTGGACGACAAGACCCGCAAGCTCAAGGCGGTGATCAAGGACCCGCGCCTGGTCACCCCCACCGGCAAGTTCAACGTCTACAACACCCAGCACGACATCTATTGACCCCGCCAGAACGCCTGCCGGGCGCGGTCCGGCGGGCGGAGGAGACTGCAATGAAAACAAGCCTGATCCTGGCCTGCGCCGCCCTGGCGCTACATGCGCTGCCGGCCGCGGCCGCCGCGCCGGAAGCGCTGCTCAAGCAGCACAACTGCCTGGCCTGTCACGCGCTGGACGCCAAGCTGGTGGGGCCGTCCTACCAGCAGGTGGCCGCCAAGTACAAGGGGCAGGACGTCGCCGCCAAGCTGATGGACAAGGTGAAGCAGGGCGGCTCCGGCAGCTTTGGCCCGGTGCCGATGTCGCCCAACCCGCAAGTGCCGGACGCCGATCTCAAGGCCATGGTGCAATGGATCTTGAACCGCTGATCCGCGGCGCGGCGGTAGCGCTGCTGCTGTGCTGCGGCAGCGCCATCGCCGCGCCGGCGGCCCCCGCGCCGGAGCGGGCGGCCCAGTTGCGCCACCTGGTGCGCCAGGACTGCGGCGCCTGCCACGGGCTGAGCCTGGGCGGCGGGCTGGGCAGCCCGCTGACGCCGGCGGCGCTCAAGGACAAACCCGACGCCAGCCTGGCCGCCGTGATCCTGGCCGGCCGGCCCGGCACCCCAATGCCGCCCTGGCGGCCATTCCTGACGGAAGAAGAAGCGATATGGCTGGTTTACTGGTTAAAGCAGGGCGCGCCGCCCTGATTCCGGCGCTGGCCGCGCTGCTGGGCGGCTGCGCCGCGCCGGCGCTGCGCGGCACCGGCGATCTGGGCGTGGTGATAGAACGCGCCAGCGGTAGCGTGCAAGTGGTGGACAATACCCGCGCCGAAAGCCTGGGCCGGGTGGAAGGGCTGGGCGATCTGTCCCACGCCTCGGTGGTGTTCTCGCGCGACGCGCGCTACGCCTACGTGTTTGGCCGCGACGGCGCCATCAGCAAGGTGGACCTGCTGCGCCAGCGGCTGGAACGGCGCGTGGTGCAGGCCGGCAACAGCATAGGCGGCGCCATCTCCTCGGACGGCCGCGTGCTGGCCGCGCAAAACTACCAGCCGGGCGGCGTGCGCCTGTTCGACGCCGCCACGCTGGCGCCGCTGGCCTCGGTGCCCGCCGCGCCGGGCGCGGACGGCAAACCCTCGCGCGTGGTGGGCCTGGCGGACCTGCCGGGCCGGCGCTTCGTTTACGCGCTGTTCGACGCCGACGAAATCGACGTGCTGGACGCCGCCGACCCGGCCCAGCCGCAACTGACCCGCTACCGCGACGCCGGCAAGCGCCCCTACGACGGCCTGGCCAGCATGGACGGCCGCTACTTCCTGGCCGGGCTGTACGGCGAAGACGGCTTGTCCCTGCTGGACACTTGGCGGCCGGAGCAGGGCGTGCGCCGCATCCTGGCCGGCTACGGCCGTGGCCAGCAGCCGCTGCCGGTGTACAAGATGCCGCATCTGCGCGGCTGGGCGCTGGCCGGCGATTACGCCTTCCTGCCCGCCATCGGCCGCCACGAAGTGCTGCTGGCGGACAACCGCAGCTGGGCGCAACTGGCCGCCATCCCGGTGCTGGGCCAGCCGGTGTTCGCCATGGCGGAACCGTCCGGCCGGCGCGTCTGGGTCAATTTCGCCTTCCCGGACAACGACAAGGTGCAAGTCATCGACGTGCCCACGCGCAGCGTGATCGCCACCCTGAAGCCGGGCAAGGCCATCCTGCACATGGAATTCACCCCGCGCGGCGACGCGGTGTGGCTGTCCAGCCGCGACGACGACAAACTGGTGGTGGTGGACACCGCCAGCCTCAAAGTGCTGCGCGAACTGCCGGCGCGGAGTCCGTCCGGCATCTTCTTCAGCTGGCGCGCCAGCCGCATCGGGATGTGAACATGGAGCTACCGCATACCGAACCAGCCCTGCTGCGGCTGATCAACGGCTGCCAGCGCGGCTTTCCGTTGCTGCCGCGCCCGTTTGCCGCGCTCGCCGCCGGCATGGAACCGGGCTGGAGCGAAGCCCGGCTGCTGGCCGCGCTGCAACAAGCGCAGGCGGCCGGCCTGCTGACCCGCGTCGGCGCGGTGTTCGCGCCCAATACCGTGGGCAACAGCACCCTGGCGGCGATGGCGGTGCCGGCGCAGCGGCTGGAAGAAGTGGCCGCCTTTGTCAGCCGCCAGCGCGAGGTCAACCACAACTACCGGCGCGACCATCATTACAATCTGTGGTTCGTCGTGGCCGCCGCCTCCTCGGCCGGCGTCGCCGCGGCGCTGAGCCGCATCCGCCTGGCCACCGGCATCCGCCCGCTGGACCTGCCGCTGCTGCGCGAATACCACATCGACCTGGGCTTCTCCTTCCTGCCCGATGCCGCGCCGGCGGCGCAGGACGCGCCCGCGGCGGCGGACGACCCCGGCCTGGGCGCCGGCCAGCGCCAGCGCCTGCTGGCGGCGCTGTCGCCGGGCCTGCCGCTGACCGAGCGGCCTTATCAAGCGCTGGGCGCGCAATGCGCGCTGAGCGAAGCCCAGACCCTGGCGCAAATCGCCAGCTGGCAGCGCCAGGGCGCCATCCGCCGCCTGGGCATGGTGGTGCGCCACCGGGAACTGGGCTATCGCGCCAACGCCATGTGGGTGTGGCGCATCGACAATGAGACCGAACGCGAGCGCGTGGCGCTGGCGCTGGCGGCGGAAGCGGCGGTCACCCTGTGCTATGAACGGCCGCCGCGGCCGCCGGACTGGCCCTACCAGCTGTTCACCATGATCCACGCCCGCGATGCGCAAAGCCTGGACGCCGTGCTGGCCGACATCCGCCACCGGCACGGGCTGGAACGGCTGCCGCAGGCGGTGCTGCGCTCCACCCGGCGCTACAAACAAACCGGAGCCTGTTATGGATACGCCTGAAGCGATAGACAGGCTGGAAGCGCTGGACGCGCGGCTGATAGACCGGCTGCAAGGCGGCTTCCCGCTGGCGGCGCGGCCCTATGCCGTGGCCGGGCGCAGCCTGGGCATCAGCGAAGACAGCCTGATCCGGCGCCTGCGCGAGCTGCTGCACGCCGGCGTGCTCAGCCGCTTTGGGCCGATGTACCAGATAGAACGCCTGGGCGGCCGCTTTGTGCTGGCCGCGCTGGCGGTGCCGGAAGCGCGCTTCGACGAAGTGGCCGCCGCCGTCAACGCGCTGCCGGCGGTGGCGCACAACTACCGCCGCGAACACCGGCTCAATATGTGGTTCGTGCTGGCCGCGGACAGCGCGGACGCCATCGACGCCGCCCGGCGCGGCATCGAACTGGTGACCGGCCTGGCGGTAAGCCTGTTTCCCAAGGAGCGGGAATACTTTGTGGGCATGCGTTTTCAGGTGGGCGGCGCGGCCCCGGTGGGCGCCGCCGCCGGCGCGCGGTGTGCGGGCGAACCGGCCGCGCTGAGCGCGGACGACCGGCTGCTGATCCGCGCCACCCAGGCCGGCCTGCCGCTGTGCCGGCAGCCCTACCGCGATATTGCGCGGCAACTGGGTTGGACCGAGGCCGAAGTGACGGCCAAGCTGGCGCGCTGGCTGGAGCAGGGCGTGGTGCGCCGCATTGGCGCGGTGCCCAACCATTACGCCATCGGCTACCGCGCCAACGGCATGGCGGTGTTCGACGTGGCCGACGAACAAGTGGACGCGCTGGGCGCGCAACTGGGCGGCCTGGACGCGGTCAGCCACTGCTACCGCCGTCCGCGCCAGCCGGGCTGGCCGTACAATCTGTTCGCCATGCTGCACGGCAGCGAGCGGCCGGCGGTGCTGGCCGCGGTGGACGACGCGCGCGCCTTGCTGGGCGAGGCCTGCCGTAGCCACGAGGTGCTGTTTTCCAGCCGGATTTTGAAGAAAACGGGCTTGAGGTTGTGAGGACCGGTTCAAGGTCTCGAGGGATAAGAATGAGGCAAGGCGTTGTAGCTGAAGAAGTGGAATGATCAAGAGCTTATGAGCATTTTGCAGCGAGTGCTCATCGTGCAATATGCCTATTGAAGCGCAACTAATATTGAACGACTTACCTGGTTTAGGCGCGGAAGGCTCCTTCCCGCATCTGGCCTTCCGCCACGCGGTCAGCGCCACCATCGTTTCCGGCCAAC
>NZ_JAYSGF010000045.1:0-40736 GCF_041912965.1 Chromobacterium sp.
TTCACTCGTTTTCGCCTTGTCTCGCCTTAGCTCGCGAGATCGTAAACACGTTCTTAGAGCTTGCCGCTCCAGAACGCCGCCGCCTCGTCCAGCGCGACCTTGGGGTCCTGGCGGCCAGTGACGGCTTTTTCCACCGCGGCGGCCAGGCGAGCGGACAGCACGTCCGGGTCCTTGACCCCGGCCAGGTAGATGGTGCGGGTCTTGTCCAGGCTGGCGGCGGCCACGCCTACGGCTTTTTCCGCCGCGCCGGCGTCATTGGCCACTTTCTGGAAGTAGGGGTCTTGCGCCGCCTTGCGCGCGGTGGGCAGGGTGCCCGCCAGCTTGGCGAAGGCGAGCTGGTTGTCGGCGTTGGTCAGGTAGTTGCCGAATTTGCCTATCTCCGGCAGCAGCGCCTTGTTGACGTTGCGCGCCACGCCGAAGTTGAACATCCAGCCGCCGGCGGCGATGCCGGTGGGGCCGATGGGCGCCGGCGCCACCAGGGTGGATTGGTAGAGCTTGGGCGCTTCGTCGCGCACCCGGGTCAGCGAGGCCGGGGTGGTCACCAGCATGGCCATGCGGCCGCCGTTGTAAGCGGCGATGGAGACCTGGAAGTTGTCCTGGGCGAACAGATTGTCCTTCAGCAGCGCGCCGGACTTGTAGGCGTCGCCCAGTTTTTTCAGCATGGCCACGTGGGCCGGGCTGTTGAACACCGGCTTGCCGTCCTTGAGCAGGGGCAGGCCGTTCTGGATCAGAAAGCCTTCGATCTTGGTGGGCCCCAGCGCCGGCGCGAAGCCGGCGACGCCGGTCTTGGCCTTGATGGTTTTGGCGTAAGCCAGCTGCTCGTCCAGCGATTTGGGCGGCTTGGCCGGATTGAGGCCGGCTTTCTTGAACAGTTCGGCGTTATAGGCGATGACGTTGGCGCCGTTGTAGTGCGGGAAGGCGTAGACCTTGCCGTCGAAGGTCACGTCCTTGATCGCGCCGTCCACGTACTGGCCCTTGTTGATCACGCCGTCCAGCGGCTGCAGCAGGCCGCTTTGCTTGTAGTCGTAAGCCCAGGGCACGTTCAGGTTGACCAGGGCCGGCGGCTTGCCGGCGCCGACGGCGGCGGTGAACTTGGACTGGATCACGTCCCAGGGGTAGTCGGTCCATTTGATTTCGACATTGGGGTTCTGGGCGTTGTACTTGCCGACCAGATCCTTGAAGTAGCCGTCGAATTTGGGCGACAAGCTCATGGTCCACACTTCCAGTACCGGTTTGTCGGCGGCCAGCGCCGGCAGGGCGACGGCGCAGCCGGTGATGAGCAGGGCGGCGCGAGCGAAGGCGTTGAGTTTCATGATGGTTTCTCCTTTGAGGCCGGCGCCGGCGTCAGCCGTGGCGGCCAGGGTGCAATATTATGCTATTTGAATGTCTTGTTGCGGCATTGTGGCATTGAAGTGGTTTTGATGAAAGCGATACCACTGCAATGCCAGTGTGGCCGCGGGCGCGCCGCGGCCGGAATGCGTGGATCAGAAAGTCTTGCTATAGGAGGCGATGACTTTCACGTCGTTGCGATCGGATTTGCCGTAGAAACCGTTGGTGCGAAGTCTGGCCGGATAGACGCCGATGCTGGCGCCCTTGAGCGGCCCGCTTTGCACGCTGTAACCCACGCTGAAATCCACCTCGTGCGCCTTGGTGTCGGCCTTGCCCGGGTTTTTCATCCCGGTGGCGTAGTTGCCGGACAGGCCCACGGTCAGTCCTGGCACGCCTATCTTGGCCAGGTCGTAATTGACGCCCAGCTTGTAGACGGTGGTGCCGTCCCAGACGAAGTCGTCCAGCTGGCCCCAGGTCTGGATGAAGTTGCGGTTATCGCTATTGCCCCACGGCGTCAGGCGGAAGTTGAGCTCGCCGGAGTCCGGCGCCTTGGTGTAGCCCAGGCCGCCCATCAGCGTCCAGCCGTTGGTGGCGTAGCTGAGGCTGCCGCTGGCGTGGTATTCGTTCTTGGGGTTCTGGATGGCGGAGAGCTGGGTCTGGTATTTGGCGGTGAAGTAATAGCCGGTGGCGGTCAGCTTGTCGTCGCCATTGAGCTGCCAGGAATAGGAGCCGGCGATCTGGGCGTTGCGGCGGTAGTCCTTGCCTTCGCCGATGCCGAAGTCGACGAAGCCGTTCTTGGGCGCGTAGCGGAAGCCCAGGCTGTTGACGTAGTCGACGCGCTTGGCGGCGCTGCCATTGCTGCGGCCCTGTTCCCAGGAGTTGCTCATGTCGCGGAAGCGGGTGTCCCATTCATTGCGGAACTGGTCGGCCCAGCCATAGCCCACTTCGAAGTCGCCGAACTTGTATTTCATTTCCACGCCGCGGTAGGCGTGGGATTGCAGGCCGCCGGAGGTACCCAGCGTGCCTATGCCTATCGGGGTGTAGCCGGCGCGGGCGGAGAAGCCCTGGCCGTCCTCGTGCTGGCGGAATTTCAGCGCCGCCTGGCTCAAGACCGCGCTGCTCTTGTCCACGCCGCCGGGCTGGGTGCTGTCGTTGATATCGTGGTACAGCACTTCCGACCAACCCTTGCCGTTGTCCAGGCGGATGGCGGCGTGGGCGGCGGCGTCGAAGCCCAGCTTGTTCCAGGCGTAGCCGGAGCGGAAGTTCAGGCCCAGGTTGAGCGCGTTGACGGTGATGTCGTCGCGGTTCTGTCCATTGGGCGGGGCCGGCCAGTCCGCCTGGCGGTTACGGCCGTAATAGATGGCGCTGACGGTGGTTTCCGACTTGGTGATCAGGTCGTAGACGTCCACCGGTTCAAAGGTGGCCGGCGCGCCCTGGGTGGGCGAGGTGTCGTTGGCCGGAATCGCGTCTTCTGCCGCCATCGCCGCACAGGGCAGCGCACTCAATAGCAGCAGGGCAAGCTTGGTCAGTTTAGGCATTTCAGTCACTCCAATCACGTGGCAACATCTCTGGCGGATGTCCTGCGCTAAAACTATCTGGTCTTTTACTGGTTCTCAATTGGTATCTCATTGGTATTGCAAAATATTTCGTCATAATGTTGCAATGCTGCCATGCACATTGAGTTGTGGTGAAAAGTTGGGGAAAGTCGGGAGATAAGTGCTGAATGCGAGTGAAAACCGTGTACTTTTTTGCTTTGCGATCAGTTTTTGGGCTGCCAACGAACTATCCGCCGCGATAACGAAGTTTTGCTGCTTGAATCAGGTGGATCAGTGGTGGCTGCTTTCGTTTGACGACATTGCTGCAATGCAATATTCATCCGCCGCGCCTGTCGACCCATCGCTGTCCCATAGTCCAAAAAACGGGGCGGGCCATTGCCAGAATAAAAAAAAGCCTGGCAAGCGCCAGGCCAAGTGCGGAGAGAGAAGGGTTTTGGCGCTTCAGTTCGCGGCCGCAAGTGAATGGCTGGTTTGGCGCGATGCTTCCTCGAGCTGGCCTTGTCCGGATTGCGGCAAGGTGAAGTAGTTGATGCTAGCTTGCAGCTCGTTCGACATTTGCTCCATCTGGCAGGCGGAGTCGGCGGTCTGGCTGGCGGCGGCGCTGGTTTCCTCGGACATCTGCGCCACTTTCTCGACATTGGCGGCGATGCCGGTGCCGGCGGCCTGCTGCTCGTGCAGCGACACCGAGATCGCGCTCAGCGATTGCTTGACCCTGGCCACCTTGTCGTTGATGCCGGTGATGGCGGAGCGGGCGTCGCTGGCCTGCTGCAAGCCCACTTCCATGTGGTCCACGGTGTGGTGGATGTTCTGCACCACGTGGGCGCTGCTATCCAGCATCTCGCGGATGCTGCCGCTGATCTCGGCGGTGGACTGGGCGGTGCGCTCGGACAGCTTGCGCACTTCGTCCGCCACCACCGCGAAGCCGCGGCCCTGTTCGCCGGCGCGCGCCGCTTCTATCGCCGCGTTCAGCGCCAGCAGATTGGTCTGGTCCGCCACATCGCGTATCACCTGGATCACATTGGAAATCTGCTGCGAGCGGCTGCTCATCAGGTCGGCTTGCGACTGCGAGGCGCGCGCCATTTCCGCCACCGATTCTATGGTGTGCAGGGTCTGGTCGATGATGGACTCGCCGCGGGTGGCCAGTTCGCCGGTGGAAACGGATTCGGTGGCCACGTCGGTGGTGTTGTCGTCCACCGAGCAGATGCTGACCGATAGCTGTTCCACCGACGCTGACATCGACGAGGCGGCGCGAGTCTGTTCCTCGGCGCTGGCGGCTACCTGTTCCGCCGCAGCCGCCAGTTCGGTGGCGTTGTTGCCCAGCTGGGTGATCACGTGCTGCATCGCGCGCACCATGCGGATCAGCCCGCTCTGCATCCGCGCCATCGAGGCGACGATGCTGTGCTGGTCGCCGGCCTTGACCTGCAGCCTCTGGCTGAGGTCGCCGTTGGCGATGCGCTCGGTCAAGGCCACCACGTCGCGCGGTTCGCCGCCGAGCTCGGCCAGCAGCGAGCGGATGATGACCAGGGCCAGGCCGGCGCCTATCGCCACGCCGCCGGCCAGCAGCAGCAAGGCGATGAGGTGGCTGGTGGCGGCGCGTTGCTGGGCTTGGGCGAATTCTTCCGCCGCCACCCGTAGCTGCAGATCGATCAGCGCGCCGATGCGGGAGGCGATGGGGTCGATCTCCGGATACATCTCCTTGTCCAGGAAGTGTTGCAACGCGGCGCGGTCGCCGGACTGGGCCAGGGTTTTGAGCCGAGCCACGCTGGCGTCGGCGTGACGCATCGCCGTTTCGGCCTGGTCGGCCAGGGTTTTTTCCTCGGCGGTCAAATAGGTGGCGCGGTAATCGCCCCATTGTTTTTTCAAGGCCGCTTGCGAGCTGGCCAGGCCGCCGAGAAAGCTGTCGGCGCTGATGCTGCCGGCCTGTAGCTTGTGCGCGCCGTCGACAATGCCCACCGCATAGCTGTCGGCAACGATTTTCAGTTGCTTCAGGCACACCACGCGGTCGTTGTAGGTGGTGGCGAAGTCGTCGAGTATGCCCTGCTGCGCGTGCTGGCCGAACAGGCCGATCAGGATGGGAATGGCCAGCAGGGCGACGACGAGCGCGCTTAAACGCTGGGCTATGGTCAGGCGGTTGAACATGGGGCTCTCCGGGGGCAAGCTTTGATACGGATTTTGTCTGTTCCAAATACTGACGCGCCGCCCAAGGCGGCAGCGGGCTGCCGCTGGCCAAACTTGAAAGCCGGCGCAGCAAATCTCTATCTATAACTCCATGATTCCGTTATAATTCCGGCCCTTTGCGGCCGCCATCGCCCGACGCGGCCACCTATACTAAATGTCAGGAAACGCCATGAGCCTGTTGTCGCACCAGATCGAGTTGCTATCGCCCGCCAAGACCGCCGAAATCGGCCGCGAGGCCATTCTGCACGGCGCCGACGCGGTGTATATCGGCGGGCCCAGCTTTGGCGCGCGGCACAATGCCTGCAATAGCGTGGAGGACATCGCCGGCCTGACCGCGTTCGCTCACCGCTACCACGCGCGCATCTTCGCCACGCTCAACACCATCTTGCACGACGCGGAGCTGGAGCCGGCGCGCAAGCTGATCTGGCAGTTGTACGACGCCGGCGTCGACGCGCTGATCATCCAGGACATGGGCATCCTGGAACTGGACCTGCCGCCTATCCAGCTGCACGCGTCCACCCAGTGCGACATCCGCACGTCGGAAAAAGCGCGTTTCCTGTCCGACGCCGGCTTCTCCCAAGTGGTGCTGGCCCGCGAGCTGACCATTCCGCAAATCCGCAAGGCGGCGGACGCGGTGGGCGATGCGGCGACCATCGAGTACTTCATCCACGGCGCGCTGTGCGTGGCCTTCTCCGGCCAGTGCTATATCAGCCACGCCGACAACGGCCGCAGCGCCAACCGCGGCGACTGCTCGCAAGCCTGTAGGCTGCCGTACACGCTGACCGACAAGGACGGCGGCGTGGTGGCGTTCGACAAGCACTTGCTGTCGATGAAGGACAACAATCAGAGCGCCAATCTGGAAGCGCTGCTGGACGCCGGCGTGCGTTCGCTGAAGATCGAGGGCCGTTACAAGGACGTGTCCTATGTGAAGAACATCACCGCCCATTACCGGTTGCTGCTGGACGAAATCATCGAGCGGCGGCCGGAGTTGGCGCGCGCCTCCAGCGGCGACAGCGAGATCTTCTTCGCGCCGGACCCGGACAAGACCTTCCACCGCGGCGGCACCGATTACTTCGCCACCGGCCGCAAGATCGACATCGGCGCCTTCGATTCGCCCAAATTCGTCGGCGTCGGCCTGGGCGTGGTCAGCAAGGTGGGCCCGGACTGGCTGGAGATCGCCACCGCCGAAACCATGAGCAACGGCGACGGCATCAACTTCATGAAGAAGCGCGAAGTGGTGGGCGTGCAGGCCAATACCGTGCAGCAAGTGGGCAAGACCGCGGACGGCGAATTGCTGTGGCGGGTGTTTCCCAACGACGTTTCGGTGCTGGCCGGCCTCAAGCCGGGCGTGGACATCTGTCGCAACCGCGATCACGCCTGGGAACTGGCGCTGCTGAAAAAGTCCGCCGAGCGCAAGGTGGGCGTGTGGATGACGCTGAGCGAAAACGCCGATGGCCTGGAACTGAACATTACCGACGAGGACGGCGTCAGCGCCTCCGCCTGTAGTCCGCTGGCGTTGGAGCCGGCCAAGGACGCCGACAAGGCGCTGGCCGGCCTGCGCGACAATCTGGGGAAGCTGGGCAATACCATGTTCGTCGCCCACGATGTGACGCTGCAGCTGTCGCAGCCGTGGTTCGCGCCGGCCTCGGCGATCAACGCGCTGCGCCGCGACGCCATCGCCCGGCTGGAAGCGGCGCGCGTGCAGGCCTGGCCGCGCCAGCCGCGCAAGGCGGCGTTGCAGCCGCCGGCGCCGTATCCGGAGAAGACGCTGAGCTATCTAGCCAATGTCTACAACAATCTGGCCTGGCAGTTCTATCGCAAGCACGGGGTTGAGCTCATCGACGCCGCCTACGAGGCGCACGAGGAAGAGGGAGAGGTCAGCCTGATGATCACCAAGCACTGCCTGCGCTTCTCCTTCAATCTGTGTCCGAAGCAGGCCAAGGGCGTGAAGGGGGTGATGGGCCAGGTGCGCGCCGATCCGATGACGCTTAAGTCCGGCAACGAGACTTACACGCTGAAGTTCGAATGCCGGCCCTGCGAGATGCATGTGATGGGCAAGATGAAAAAGCACATCCTGAAGACGCCGCCGCCGAGCGAGGTGGCGTACACCGCGCCCTTGACCTTCTTCAAGCAGCGGCCGCAATAAGGGTTTGCGCGCCAAAGGCGGGGAGGCGGGTAAAATGCGCTTCTTTCTTTTGCCTATCCGGAACAATTCTTAAATCATTCGCCGGCCACGCCGGCAGCACGGGGAATCAAACGTGGCCGACATCGAGCGCCTGGACACCTGGGTCAAATACAAGAACGGTTTGTGCGATGACTGCATGGGCAGCTGCTGCTCCATGCCGGTGGAGGTGCGGCTGTCCGACCTGGTGCGCATGGGGGTGGTGGACGAGTTCGAGCTGGAAGAGCCGATCAAGAACATCGCCAAGCGCCTGGAAAAACAGCGCTTGATCCAGCATTTTAATTTCAAGCGTGAGTTGTTCACGCTGGCGCGGCGCGCCAACGGCGATTGCATGCAGCTGGATCAGAAAACCCGCTTGTGCACCATCTACGAGCGGCGGCCGAATACCTGTCGCAACCACCCCAAGGTGGGTCCCAAGCCAGGCTTTTGCGCGTATACCCGCAACCCGCAGAAGATCGCCTTCCATCGCAACACCGCGGCGTGAGCGCTGTTTCACGTGAAACTCTCCGTTGCCTCGACAGGATCGTCATGAACCCTATTTATCCTTTATTCGCTTTCGCCATTGGCGTAGTGGTGCCGCTGCAGGCCGCCATCAACAACCAGCTCAAGGGCGTGCTGGGCAATAGCACGCTGCTGGCGGCCCTGGTGTCGTTCTCGGTGGGCAGCCTGTGCCTGGGTGGGTTGGCGGTCGCCACCGGCCAGAAATGGCAGGATCTGGCGCAGTTGGGCCGGGTGGAATGGTGGATGCTGCTGGGCGGCGCGATGGGGGCGATGTTCGTGTTCGGCACCACCTTGCTGGCGCCGCGGCTGGGCGTGGCGGCGATGCTGTCGCTGGTGATCGCCGGTCAGGTATGCGTGTCGCTGTTGTTCGACCGTTTCGGCTGGCTGGCGATGCCGCTGCGCGAAGTGAATCTACCGCGGCTGCTGGGCGCGGCGCTGGTGGTGGGCGGAGTGTTGCTGGTCAACTTCGGCGACAGGTGGTTTGGACGCGCTTGAGTGATAGGCGCGGAGTCAGCAAGTAAAAACGGCAGCCTCAGGCTGCCGTTTTTCTTGGCCGGCGCGCGGCGCTTATTTGGGCTGCGGCTTGGCCATCGAACCCATGCGGCCTTTATGCTCCATCGGGCCGTGCCATTGATCCATCACCTTCTGCTGCTCCGGTGTCAGCTGGGCGTAGAAGGTTTTCAGCGCGTCCAGGCGCTTCTGCATGCCGTCCTGGTGCTGTTTCATCATGTCCAGCATGCGTTCCATGCGTTGTGGCGCGGTTTCGCCAGTCTGCGGCTTGGGCGGCATCGCCCGTTCGCCCGGCTTCATCGATTCGGTGTAGGTTTTCCAGGCGGCTTCTTGCTTGGCTTGCAGTTTCAATTGATCGTGCAGCGCCTGCAGGTGGCGGGCGGCCATGGCTTCGCGCTGGGCCGGGTCCATGTGGCGGCCTTTACCCATCATCGGCATCGGATTTTGCGACGGCGCATCGTCGGCGGCCAGCGCGGAACCGGCGACGCCGGCGGCGAGCAGGGTGGCGATCAGCATGGGCTTGAACAGCTTGGTCATGATTGAAGACTCCTACCGAGGTTGATTACGCAGTCAGTATTGGCGATGGATGTCAGGCAAGTATTGCTGACGGCCGCGCGCTTGTTGCGGAATGTTAAAAAACCGGGCGGGGCAACAAAAGGAGACGGATGGAAGGACGCGGGGCGCGGGGGTGGGCTGCGACCGGCGCTTGGCTCCGGCCTGGTTCTCAGAAGGTGTTTATGATCTCGCGAGCTAAGGCGAGACAAGGCGAAAACCAGCGAAAAAGCGGAATGTACACGTGGTACATGAGCATTTTGAGCTGGTACTCACCGTGTAACGCTCCACGACGCGCAGCAGATCATAAACAGGTTCTCAGTTGTGCGGCTCGCTGGACTGGCCTGCCTGCAGCTTGCGCATCGGGCCCTGGCCTCTGCCGCCCATCGGCGGTGGGCTGTCCTTGTCCATGATCTTGCGCTGCTCCGGATTGAGCTGGGCGTAGAAGGACTTGAGCGCTTCCAGCCGCTTCTGCAGGTTCAGCAAGTGGCGCTGCGCCATCAGCACGCGCTGTTCCATGCGTTCCGGCGCGGTGTCGCCGCTGTCGCCGCAGGGAGGCATCGCGCCGGGGCGGCTGGCGCTGGCGAAGGCCAGCCAGGCGGCTTCCTGCGCCGGCTGGATCTTCAGCTTGTCGTGCAGCGCCTTCTGGTGCTGGGCGATGAAGGCGTCGCGCTTGGCCGGGTCGATTTTCCATGGCCGGCCGGCGAAGCTGCCCATCGGCGGGCAGTCCATTTCCGGCCGCGCGGCCTGGGCGGCGCCGGCGAGCAGGCAGGCTAAAACAAGGGGTATCAGCGGTTTCATAGGGCGGGCCATTCCGTCAATGGCGGCGACGCGGCGTGAGCGGCGTCGGTTTAGGTTTACTCCAGTATTCTGGGCGACGATTGTCAATTAAGTATGAGTCGGCCATTCGCAATTGTTACCAAATGTAAAGCGTCGCGGCAAGCGATTTGATGGCGGGCTTTTTCCCGTTCACGACGGCGATTTGGACTAGAGTGAAATGCGGCATCCCCGTCTCGCCGCCGGAGCGCTTTCGCATGAGTCAGCCAGCTTCTTCTTTCCCGTTTTTCCCCGCGTCCGGGCTCGCCGCGCTGAATGGCGCGCTGGTGGACTACTGGGTGGACGCCTGGCAGCGTTCGGTGTTGTATTGCGACATCCTGCGCCAGCGCGGCGATACTTATCTGGAGCACGCCGCTTCCGGTCATCCGCCGGTGTTGGTGTTCGATTACGACATCATCGTCGATGGCCGCGAACTGGAGCAGCCGGTCAATTACGCCTTGTCGGCGATCCGCCCGCCGGATGGTTGCCCCAGGCCGGATCCGGCCAAGCGGCCCTTCGTGGTGATAGACCCGCGCGCCGGCCATGGGCCGGGCATAGGCGGCTTCAAGATGGACAGCGAGATCGGCATCGCGCTGCGTCAGGGCCATCCTTGTTATTTCGTGATGTTCTTCCCGGTGCCCGAGCCCAAGCAGACGATTGAATGCGTGTGGCGCGCCGAGAAAGTCTTTCTGCAAAAGGTCAATCAACTGCATCCGCACAGCGCCGGCAAGCCCTTCGTCATCGGTAATTGCCAGGGCGGCTGGGCGCTGGCGATGCTGGCGGCCACCGCGCCGGAACTGGTGGGGCCGATTCTGCTGGCCGGCTCGCCCTTATCCTATTGGGCCGGCGTGGCCGGCAAGAACCCGATGCGTTATTCCGGCGGCCTGTACGGCGGCACCTGGATGGCTTCGCTGGCCGGCGACCTGGGCCATGGGCAGTTCGACGGCGCCAACCTGGTCAGCAATTTCGAGCAGCTGGACCCGGCCAATACCTACTGGAAGAAACCGTACACCCTGTACGCCAAGGTGGATTCCGAGCGCGAGCGCTTTCTGGAATTCGAACGCTGGTGGGGCGGCCATTATCTGCTGAACAAGGCGGAGATGGAGTGGATCACCCAGAACCTGTTCGTCGGAAACCGCTTGAGCCACGGCGAGGTGACGCTGGAGCAGGGGCGGCAGGCGGTGGATCTGCGCAATATCCGCTCGCCCATCGTGGTGTTCGCCTCTTGGGGCGACAATATCACTCCGCCGCAGCAGGCGCTGTTCTGGATCGCCGATCTTTACGGCAGCGTGGAGGACATCCGCGTCAATGAACAGACCATAGTCTATTGCCTGCACGAGCAGGTCGGCCACCTGGGCATTTTCGTATCCGCCGGCGTGGCCAACAAGGAACACAGCGAACTAGCCAGCGCGCTGGATCTGATCGATGTGCTGCCGCCGGGCTTGTACGAGGCGGTGATCACCGATACCCATCCTGAAATGGCCGGCTTGGAGTATCTGCAAGGGCGCTATGTGATCCGCTTCGAGCCGCGCGACATCGACGATATCCTGGCGCTGGGCGACGGCCGCCAGGGCGAGGCCGCTTTCGAGGTGGTGCGCCGGGTGGGCGAGGTCAACCAGCAGTTGTACGACACCTTTGTCTCGCCGTGGCTGCGGCTGTACGGCAATGAACACGCCGCGCGCTGGCTGCGTGAAATGCACCCGTCTCGCCTGGAGCGGCGCTGGTTTTCCAGCCGCAATCCCTGGCTGGCCGGGGTGCGGCAATGGGCGGAGCGGGTGCGCGAGGAGCGGCGGCCGGTGACGGAGGACAATCCCTTCTGGCAGTGGCAGCAGAGCTATGCCCAATTGGTGGAAACCACGCTGGACGGCTGGCGCGACGGCCGCGACGCCTGGCAGGAGCTGAGCTTCCGCGCGCTGTTCGAGTCGCCGTGGAGCGCGGCGCTGGCCGGTTTGAAGCCGCAGCGCGAATACGGGGTGCGCAAGGCGGATGGCAGCTGGGAGCGCAGTGAAATGCTGCGGCTCAAGCGCCAGGAACTGGAAGCGCATTACGCCGAAGGCGGGCCGGTGGACGGTTTTCTGCGGCTGTTGATCTATGTCGCCATCGGCAATGGCGTGGTGGATGTGCGGCCATTCAACGCTATCCGCCGGGTGATGCAGGAAACCGCGCTGGGCGAAGACCTGACGCTGGAGCAGTTCAAGCAGGCGGTGCGACGCCAGACCTGGCTGGTGCGCAACGACGAGAAACGCGCGCTGGCGACGCTGGAGCAGCTGCTGCCCACCGATCAGCAGCGCCGCTTCGCGCTGGAACTGGCGATTCTGCTATTGCAGGCGGCCGGCCCCATCAGCCAGGAAAAGCAGCAGCGGCTAGGCCGGCTGGCGCTGGCGATGGGGGTGGCGCAGCGCAACGGCGGCGCGGC
Source organism: Chromobacterium sp. (assembly GCF_041912965.1). Lineage (NCBI taxonomy): Bacteria > Pseudomonadati > Pseudomonadota > Betaproteobacteria > Neisseriales > Chromobacteriaceae > Chromobacterium > Chromobacterium sp. Next base: position 12,041 of record NZ_JAYSGF010000045.1, read on the forward strand.
GGCGGAAACGGTCAAGCCGGCGACCAAGCGCGCGCCGCGTCAGCGCAAGCCCAAGCCGGCGGCCTGAGCCGGCGGCCTGAGCGCGGCTTTGCCGCGGCGCCGGCGCGGGGTACACTGCGCCGGCCCAAGCCAGAGAACACATGCATGAACGCAAGCCAAGCCAATAATCCCACCCACGGCGTCACGCTGGAGCAGATGCTGAACCAGCTGGTCGGCCACTACGGCTGGCCGGAGCTGGGCCGGCGCATCCAGATCCGCTGCTTCAATCACGATCCCAGCGTCAAATCCAGCCTGGCCTTCTTGCGCCGCACCCCGTGGGCGCGCCAGCAGGTGGAAGACTTGTTCGTGGCGCTGAAGACCCGGCCGCAGGCGGCCGCCGGTTCCGGAACGGACTCTCGTCCGCGACTGTTTTCCAAAAAATCGTCCTGACGATCCATTGTCCCTGTCCACGGTTTGACGCTGTATTGCGTTATGGCGATGGGAACCCCCTATCGTCAGCCGGGAGCGTGAGATGGAACTGGAAATCAGCGTGGAAGCGGAGAAGAAGTACTTGAACAGCCTGGTGGCGCTGACCGTGGTGCTGCTGTCGGTGTTCATGGGGCTGGGCAAGCTGAAGGACGACAATATCGTGCAGGCGCGCCAGCTATTGAAGGCGGACGCGGTGGACAGCTGGTCCGAATACCAGTCCAAGAAGATCAAGCAGCACCTGGCGGAAAGCAGCCAGCGCCAGGCGCGCTTGCTGGCGCTGGCCAATCCGGCGGCGGCGGCGGCCTTGCGGCCGGAGCAGGCGGCGATTCAACACGATATCGCCCGCTACGCGGCGGAGGCGCAGGCCTTGCAGCTCAAGGCCAAGTCCAAGGAGCAGGGCTTCGAGGAGTTGAACGCGCGCCATGAGCTGTTCGACGTCAGCGACGCCGGCCTGTCCATCGCCGTCGCCTGCGCCGCGGTGGCGGCGCTGGCCGCCAATTTCATTCCGCTATTGTGCGCCTGGGGTTTTGGCGCGCTGGGCGTGTTTTTCTGGCTGGCGGGTTTCGCCGGCTGGAACATTCATCCGGGCTGGATCGTTTCCCTGCTGGGCTGAGTCTCCGCGACAGCGGCCCTATCGGCGGCAGGGTTGCAAGCGTCATTGATTTGGCTCAGGCTGTCGGGGTTTTCGCATGCAGTGTGTTTTGTTCTGAACGATCCTGACAGGAGATGAACGATGAAACTGTATTTGTCCCCCGGCGCCTGCTCGCTGTCGCCGCATATCGTGTTGTTCGCCAGCGGCCTGCCGTTTGAAACCGAGAAGGTCAATCTCAAGGTTCAGCCGCATCTGACCGAGGGCGGGGTGGACTTCTCCACCATCAATCCGCGCGGCTATGTGCCGGCCTTGCTGCTGGACAACGGCGAACTGCTGGCCGAGGGCGTGGCCATCGTGCAATACCTGGCGGACCAGGTGCCGGCCAAGCAATTGGCGCCGGCCAATGGCACGCTGGAGCGCTATCGGCTGCAGGAATGGCTGAACTATATCGCCACCGAGGTGCACAAGGGCTTCTCGCCGCTGTTCTATCCCAATAGCGATGAACTCAAGCAGCAGACCTGGGACAAGCTGACCCGCCGCCTGGGGCTGGTGGAGCAGCAGCTGGCGAAAACGCCGTATCTGCTGGGCGAGCGCTTCAGCGTGGCCGACGCCTATCTGTTCACCTGCCTGAACTGGGCGCAGTTCGTGCAGCGTTCGCTGGGCGACTTCCCGGCGCTGATCGATTTCCAGAAACGCGTGGCGGCGCTGCCCTTCGTGCAGCAGGCCTTGAAGGCGGAAGGCTTGCTGGAATAATTCCAACTGGAACAGGAATAAGTTCGTTGTTCCAGACAAGATCATGCCCGGCTCCGGCCGGGCATTTTTCATCGCGAGTGGATTTATACTGCCTCGGCCTGCAGGTGCCGCAGATACGCGTCCGCGCTGGCCTCGATCTCGGCATCGCTCAGATCGTGCTCGGCGCCGTGTAGCGCGAAGCCGGGCAGCCATTCGGCGCGGAGGTAGCGGCAGGTCAGCTCGAACGGCCGCAGCACTTCCTCCATCCGGTACAGATAGCGACCGTCGGGCGCGAAGTCCCGCTCGCGTATGCCGGTGGACACCGCCACGCTGATGCGCTTGTCCCGCATGCGCCAGTCTTCCGGCCATGCGCCGATGGCGAAACCCTCCGCCAGTACCTGGTCCTGCCAGGTTTTCAACAGCGGCGGCGAACTGAACCAGTACAGCGGGAATTGCAGCACGATGCGCTGGTGGCGGTTCAGCAGCGCTTGCTCGCGCGCCACGTCGATCTTGCCGTCAGGGTAGGCCTGATAGAGCGAGTGCACGGTGTAGCGCTCCGGATGCCGGCTCAGCGCGGCCATCCAGCGACGGTTGATGCGGGATTGTTCCAGATCGGGGTGGGCAACGATGATCAGGGTTTTCATGGCGCTTCCTGTAAAATGGGAGCGGCCATGCTAGCAATGGATCAAGTTGTTGATAAGTATGCACTTTTTTGTTTCATAAGCACCAAAAGGTAACCGTGCCCGCATGAGTGAACTGAATTTTCCCATCGACGCCACCGTGCGGCTGGTGGGCGGCAAATGGAAGTGCGCGATCCTGTGCCATTTGTCCGAGGACAGCCGGCGCACCGGCGAACTGCGCCGCTTGCTGGGCGGTGTGTCGCAGAAGGTGCTGACCGAGCAGCTGCGCGAACTGGAGCGCGACGGCCTGATCGCGCGCACGGTTTACGCGGAGGTGCCGCCGCGGGTGGACTACCGGCTGACCGAGCTGGGCGACACGCTGCGGCCGGTGATAGACGCGATGTGCGCCTGGGGTGCTTTCTATCTGGAGCGGCCGACGGCGGGCGTATAATGCGGGCGCGATAAAACCAGAAAAGGGCTGTCCCGTGAAACTTGCGCCTCTCCTCGTCTCCTCCCTGTTGGCCGCGCTGGCCGCAAACGGCTGGGCCGCCCCGCTGAAACTGCGGGTGCTGGAAACCTCCGACGTGCACATGAACCTGCTGGATTACGACTACTACCAGGACAAGCCGACGCAGGATTTCGGCCTGGCGCGCGCGGCGACGCTGATCCGCGCGGCGCGGCAAGAGGCGCGCAACAGCCTGCTGATAGACAACGGCGATCTGTTGCAGGGCAATCCCTTGGGCGATCTGGTGGCCAAGGTTCAGCCGCTGCGCGCCGGCGAGGTTCATCCCGCCTACAAAGTGCTCAACTGGCTGGGTTACGACGCCGGCAATATCGGCAACCACGAATTCAATTACGGCTTGCCCTTTCTCGGCCAGGCGCTGAAGACGGCGGCCTTTCCCTACGTCAACGCCAATGTGGTGGACGCCAGGACCGGTCAGCCCTATTTCCAGCCCTATGTGCTGCTCAAGCGCGAATTCAAGGACGAGGACGGCCAGCCGCAGACGCTTAACATCGGCGTGATCGGCTTTGTGCCGCCGCAGATCATGCAGTGGGACAAGGCCAATCTGCAGGGCAAGGTGGAGGTGAGGGACATCGTCGACACCGCGCGTCGCTATCTGCCTGAACTGAAGCAGAAGGGCGCCGACATCGTGATCGCGGTGCCCCATTCCGGTTTCGAAAAAGGCGATAGCGCGCGTTTCGCCGAGAACTCGGTGGCCGGCCTGGCCGAGGTGGCCGGCATCGACGCCATCTTGTTCGGCCACGCCCACGCGGAATTCCCGTCTTCCGCCTTCGCCGGCTATCCCAAGGTGGACCTGGCCGCCGGCACCATCAACGGCGTGCCGGCGGTGATGCCGGGACGCTGGGGCGACCATATCGGCGTGGTGGACCTGGTGCTGGAGCGCGGCGACGGCGGCTGGAAAGTCAGCGGCAAACAGGCCGGCTTGCGCGCCATCTACGACAAGCAGGCCAAGAAATCGCTGGCGGCCGCCGAGCCCAAGGTGGCCGAGCTGATCGCCGCCGAGCATCGCCGGACGCTGGACTATGTGCGCGGCAAGGTGGCGGAAACCCGCGCGCCTATCTACAGCTACTTCGCCCAGGCGGCGGACGACCCCTCGGTGCAGATCGTGGCCGAGGCCCAGGCCTGGTATGTGAAGAACGCGGTCAAGGGCACCGAGTACGAAGGCTTGCCGGTCTTGTCCGCCGCCGCGCCGTTCAAGGCCGGCGGCCGCCAGGGCTGGAATTACTACACCGACATCCCGGCCGGCCCGCTGGCGATCCGCAATCTGGCCGATCTCTACATCTATCCCAATACGCTGAAGGCGGTGAAGGTCAGCGGCCGCGAAGTGCGCGAATGGCTGGAGATGTCGGCCGGGCAGTTCCTGCGCGTCGATCCCAAGGGAGCCAAGAGCCAGCCGTTGCTGAACCCTGAATTCCGCTCCTACAACTTCGACAGCATCGCCGGCGTCAGCTATGAGATCGACGTCAGCCGGCCGGCGCGCTACGACGCCGACGGCAAGCTGGCGGCGCCGGACAGCCATCGCATCGTCAAGTTGAGCTATCAGGGCAAGCCGATAGACGAGAACGCCAGCTTCCTGGTGGCCACCAACAACTACCGCGCCTCCGGCGGCGGCCATTTCCCCGGCATCGACGCCAGCCGCGTGGTGGTGGATTCGCCGGATGAAAACCGCGCGGCGGTGGCGGCCTATCTGGCCGAGCGCAAGGTGGTGAACCCGGCGGTCAAGCCGGCCTGGCACATCCAGCCGGTGGCCGGCGTCGCGGTGCGTTTCGACACCGGCGCCGGCGCGCTGCGCTATCTGGCGCGCCAGCCACAGTTCCGCCTGGCGGCGGAGCATGGCGACGGTTCGGTGAGCCTGGAGCTGGTGGAGTAGTTGTCGTTAACGTCCCTCATTCCCTTATGGGAGAGGGCTTGGAGAGAGGGGCAAGAGGATCTCCGCGTCTATGCAGCTGGCTGTGGACCTCGGCCGGTTGCAGCGCCTCGCGCAGCCGCGCCAGCGCGGCGTCGATGCGGGCCTGGCCGCACATGAACAGGTCCAGCGCGGCGTAGCCGTGTTCCGGCCAGGTGTGGATGCTGAGGTGGGATTCCATCAGCAGCAGGATGCCGGTGACGCCTTGGGCCTCGCCGAAGTGGTGGACGTGGCCGGCCAGCACGGTGGCGCCGGCGGCCTGCGCCGCCTGGCGCAGCGCCTGTTCCACCCGGGCCGGATCGCTGAGGCGCTGCGGCGGGCAGCCGTGAAAATCCGCCAGCAGATGCCGGCCAATCGCCGTCTTCATTTATGGCCGCCGCCGCCGCTGCCCCAGCCGGAGGAGCCGCCGCCGCTACCGCTGCTCCAACTGCGGGAGCTGGAGGCGCGGCTGTCCATATTGGAAAAATTGAGCATGGTGGTGATCACGATCACCAGCAGGCAAAATGCTTTATAGAGTCCTGGCGACATCGGCATTCATTCCTTCTGCTTGAGCGGTATCGCCAGCACGCAGCAGGCGAAGAAGCAGATCAGCAGACCATCGCCGATATCCTGGCTCAGGAAGGCCAGCGGCAGATTGATCAATAACAGCACCAGGCCGAATTTGACGGCGATGGCCTTCAAATCCCCGCCGTCGTCCTCGGCGGCGGAAAAGCCCGGCTCTATCGGCGTGGCGCTGCCGAACCAGCGGCCGACCTCGACCGAGGTGGCCAGGCTGCTGCAGCTCCAGGTCAGTTCCTGCGCCGACAGCTCGCGCGACAAGCGCTTCTGGCCGCCGGAGATCTGGTATTCGCTGAGCTGCACCTGGTCGCCCAGCTTGGCGCGCCAGGGGAAGGCGCCGGCGGCGTAGACGACGCGGGCGGCGTAGTCGGGATAGGCGCGCTGATAGGCCTTGTTGCCCAGCATCGCGTAATCGGCGCGCAAGCTGTCCACCCACACGTCCATCAACTCGCCGATGAACCAGCCGTCGCCGCTTTCCACCAGCCAGCGGAAGCCCTTGTCCACGTTGTAGAGCAGGTATTCGCACCAGCGGCTGTCGGGGTCCTCTGCCTCGGCCCACACCAGCGCGCCGGTCAGCGTCCATGGCAGCTTGTCTATGGTGGCGGTCTTGCCCAGCTCCAGCGTCAGCGGCGTGTCCAACTGCTGTTGCGCGGCGCCCAGCGCCACGGCGCGGTCGCCGCTGGCGTCCACCTGGGCGTGGCAGTGGCCGCAGACCAGTTGGGTGGCGGTGCCGGCGCGGTAGCTCAGCGGCGCGGCGCAGGACGGGCATTCCAGCGAGGCGACGCTGCCTTTCAGCTTGCCGGTGGCCTCTTCTATCATCCGCGTGTCGCGCAGCCGCTCCATGCGCAGTTGCGGCAGGGTGACGGCATTGCCGAGGAAGAGCTGGGGGTGTTGTGGATCGTCGGAGTAATCCAGCGTCAGGAATTGCGCCTGGCGGCGCGCGTCCACCACCTTGGCCTGCCAGCCGGCGCCCACCTGGAACGGCAGTTCGCCCTCGCCGGCGGTGCACTCGGCGGTGCGCACATCGGAAATCACGAAATCGGCATCGCCGTGGCGGAAGGGCGCGCCGGGTTGCTGACTGTCGAAGTCGCCGGCTTCTTGCACCGCGCCGCCGGCCAGCGTCAGCGTGTACTGGCCGACGCTTTCCGACAGCCAGCCGTCGCCGCCGTCGTCGAACAGCAAATACCATTCGTTCCACAGGCCGGCGTCGTAGCGCAGCTGGATGCGGCCGACGACGTTGAAGCCGCGGCCCAGGTACTGGCCGCAGCTGGTGATCTGCAGCGGCGAGTAATCATTGAGCAGCGCCGCCATCTTGCCGATGTCGCGCACGCTGTCCGCGTCGCGCAGCAGGGTGCTCTGGCAATAGGCGCACACCGCCATGGCGGAGGCTTCGGACTTGAACTCGACATCGGCGCCGCAGGAGGGGCAGGCAATACGGTACATGCGCTAGCTTAGCCCACCAGTTTCTTCAGCACGTCGGCCTTGGCCGCGTCGTAATCCGCCTGCGTGATCAGGCCCTGGTCCAGCAGGCCCTTGAGCTGGGCCAGCTTGGCTTGCGGATTGTCCGCCGCAGGCGCGGCGGCTGGCGTTGCCGGCGCGGCTTGCACGGCGGGCGCCTCCGGCTGCACTGCCTGCTGCATGGCCTGGCCCATCAATTGGCCGACGCCGACGCCTGCCGCCAGCCCGGCGCCCAGGCCGGCGATGCCGCCCTCGTTCTGAGCCGCCAGCGGAATGCTTTCCGCCGCCTGGTAGCGGGTGTACTGGTTGAGATCACCGGCCATGCCCATGGCGATGCGCTTGTCTATGGCTTTTTGCAGCTCTTCCGGCAGCGAGATGTTTTCCACCGCGAAGCTGTCCAGCGCCAGGCCCAGGCGCTGGAAAACCGGGACCAGCGCCTCGCGGATCTTGTCCGCCATCAGGCCCTGATTGCCGGCCATGTCGAGGAAGGGCACGCCGCTGCCGCCCAGCACGCTGCTCATGGTGGCCACCACCTGGTTGCGCAGCTGTTGTTCCAGTTCGTCGCGGGTATAGCTGTCGCGGGTGCCGCTGACCTCGGTGAAGAACAGGCGCGGATCGGCCACGCGGTAGGAATAGACGCCGAAGGCGCGCAACCGCACCATGCCGAAGTCCTGGTCGCGTATCGTCAGCGGCTGGGCGGTGCCCCATTTGCGGCCCAGTTGCAGCCGGGTGCTGAAGAAGTGCACATCGGATTTGAAGGGGGATTCGAACAGCTTGTCCCAGTTCTTCAGATAGGTCAGCACCGGCAGGGTCTGGGTGGTCAGCTTGTACATGCCGGGTTCGAACACGTCGGCGATCTTGCCTTCGTTGATGAACACCGCCGCCTGCGATTCCCGCACCGTCAGGCTGCCGCCGTACTGGATCTCGTTGTCCTGCATCGGATAACGCCAGGCCAGCACGCCGTCTTCCTGTTCCTGCCACTCCAGGATGTCGATGAACTGCTTCTTGATGAAAGACATCAGGCTCATAGTGTCTGCTCCAATTGAAAAGGCGCGGCCGGGTTCAGGACAGGCTGCCGGCGTTGATCAGGCCCACCGCCAGGTGGATGGATCCGGCCAGGATGCCCATCGCCAGATTATTGTCTATCAGCGCGCGGCTCAGATCCTTCAGACAGCGCGCCACCACCATGTGGACGACGATCTGCACCAGCATGGCCAGCAGCGCCCACAGCATGAAGCTGTTCCAGTTGTTCAGGTGCCAGGCGCTGGAGGCCAGCGTCAGCGAGAAGCCCAGCAGCGCGCCGGCGAAGGACACCGCGGCGGCGTGGCCGTTGTCGCGGATCAGCTTCAGCTCGTCTATCGGGGTGACCCAGCAATAGATCACCGCGAACAGCGCCAACAGCGCGAGGCCGCTGCCCATATAAGTCAGGTAGGCGAGCAGGGCGGGCAGGAAGGCGGCAATCATGGTCGGGCGTCCTTTGTCGGTGCGGTGCGCGCACGGCGGTAGGCCGTGGGCTGGGGCATAATGGCGGCTATTCTACCCACAATGACAATCCAATGCGAAATCGCTTGTTGATAGTATCGGTGTTTATCGTGGCCTCCTGCGGGCTGGCCTACGAGCTGATCACCGGCGCGCTGGCCAGCTACCTGCTGGGCGACTCGGTGCTGCAATTCTCTTCCATCATAGGCTGTTACCTGTTCGCGATGGGGGTGGGCTCCCATCTGTCCAAATACGTGAAGGACGAGCGGGTGCTGGACGCCTTCATCGAAATCGAATTGCTGGTCGGCCTGATCGGCGGCGTGTCCGCCGCCGTGCTGTTCCTGGTGTTCGCCTGGGCCGGCGAGCCGTTCCGGTTGGTGCTCTATGGTCTGGTCTTCGTGATCGGGGTGCTGGTGGGCATGGAGATCCCGCTGGTGATGCGGGCGATGAACCAGCGCCAGGCCAGCTTTTCCGAGCTGGTCAGCCAGGTGCTGACTTTCGACTACCTGGGCGCGCTGGCGGTGTCGCTGCTGTTCCCGCTGGTGTTGGCGCCCAGGCTGGGCCTGTCGCGCAGCGCGCTGCTGTTCGGCCTGCTCAACGCCGGCGTGGCGCTATGGGCCTGCCGCGCCTTCCGCCATGAATTGCGCCGGCCCGGCCTGCAGCTGGCGCGCAGCGGCGTGGTCTTGCTGCTGCTGATCGGCGGTTTTCTGGCCTCCGACCAGCTGACGCGCTGGAGCGAGAAGGCGGTGTATGGCGACGAGATCATCCACGCCGAGACCACGCCCTACCAGCGCCTGGTGATCACCAAGTGGAAGAGCGATCTGCGGCTCTACATCAATGGCAATCTGCAATTCTCCAGCCGCGACGAGCACCGCTACCACGAGGCGCTGGTGCATCCGGTGCTGGCCAAGCTGCCGTGGGCGCGCAATGTGCTGGTGTTGGGCGGCGGCGACGGCCTGGCGGTGCGCGAGATGCTGAAATACCGCAATATCCAGCACATCACCCTGGTGGACCTGGACCCGGCGATGACCCGGCTGTTCAGCCGCTCCGAGCCGCTGCGCGCGCTGAACCAGGGCTCTTTGACCGATTCGCGCGTCACCGTGGTCAACGACGATGCCGCGCGCTGGCTGGAACAGGACCACGGCAGTTTCGACGCCGTCATTGTCGACTTCCCGGACCCATCCAATTTCGCCTTGGGCAAATTGTATTCGGTGCCGCTGTACCGGCTGCTGGCGCGTCACCTGGCGGAAAACGGCCTGGCGGTGGTGCAGTCCACCTCGCCGATGCACGCGCCGCGCTCGTTCTGGAGCGTGGACGCCACCTTGCGCGCCGCCGGCCTGCACACCACGCCCTACCATGCCTATGTGCCGTCCTTCGGCGAATGGGGCTTCATCATCGCGTCCAAGAAGCCCGGCTACACGCCGCCGGAACGCTATACGGTGCCGCTGCGTTTCCTGGACAAGGAGGCCACGCGCCAGATGTTCTTCTTCCCGCCGGACATGCCGCGTTGGAAGGTGCTGCCCAATGAGCTGAACAATCAGCAATTGGTGCACTACTTCGAGCAGGACTGGTCGCAGGTGCTGCGTTGATGCGCCGGCGCGAGGTGTTGCAACTGGCGGCGGCGCTGGCCGGCCTGCCGGTGTTGTCCGGCTGCGAGCGGGTGATGCGGCTGGGCCTGCCCTTGCGGCTGAACCGGCCGGGCATGGCCGCCGGCCACCGGCTGCGCGGCGGCATGACGCCGCCGCCGCCGCGTGAAACCCGGCATTGCCGCGTCGCCATCGTCGGCAGCGGCGTGGCCGGCCTGTTCGCCGCCTGGCGGCTGCGCAAGGAGGGCTTCGACGACGTGGTGGTGCTGGACGGGCCGGAGCCGGACGGCAACGCCGCCGCCGGCGCCTTCGGCGGCTATCGCTATCCCACCGGCGCCCACTATTTGCCGCTGCCGTCGATGGAGTCGCGCCATGTGCGCGAACTATTGGCCGAGATGGGCGTGATCGAGGCCGATCCCTTCGGCGCGCGGCCGCGCTTCGACGAGAACGTGACCGTGCACGCGCCGGACGAGCGGCTGTGGGTAAACGGCCAGTGGCAGGAAGGCTTGCTGCCGCGGCTGGGCATGGGAGCGGACGAACTGGCGCAGCAGCGGCGTTTTCTCGCCCAGACCGCCGCCTGGCGCGAACAGCGCGGCCGCGATGGCCGCCGCGTGTTCTGCGTGCCGTTGGCGCTGTCCTCGCAAGACCCGGCCTGGACCGCGCTGGATCGGTTGAGCTTCGCCGACTGGCTGCGCGCCAACGGCTACACCGCGCCCGGCCTGCTGTGGTATCTGGACTACTGCTGCCGCGACGATTACGGCAGCGCGCTGGCCGCCACCTCGGCCTGGGCCGGCCTGCATTATTTCTGCAGCCGCGGCGGCCAGGCGGCCAATGCCGAGGAGGGCGCGGTGCTGACTTGGCCGGACGGGCTGAATCCGCTGATCCGCCATCTGCGCGCCCGCATCGGCGCCGAGCGGCAATGGCCGGGCGTGGCCTGGCGAGTGGCGCCGGCCGGCGCCGGCATGGCGGTGGACTATCTGGACGCGGCCGGCGCCAGCCGGCGCCTGCTGGCCGAACGGGTGATCCTGGCGACGCCGCTGCATGTCAGCCTGCATCTGAGCGGCCAATTGCCGGAGCTGGGCTTCGAGCGCCGCCATCTGCCGCCGCGCGCGCCGTGGCTGATAGGCAATTTCCTGATCGACCGTTTCCCGGCGGAGCCGGCCGCCGCGCCGCTGGCCTGGGACAATGTGGTGTACGGCAGCCGCGGCCTGGGCTATGTGGTGTCCACTCATCAATTGATCCGCGCGGCCAAGCCGGAGCAGAGCGTGTTCACCAGCTATCACGCCTTCGCCGACCTGGCGCCGGCGGATGCGCGTAAAATGCTGGAGGCCGCCAGCGCCGAGGATTTGTTCGCCACCGCCGCCGCCGACATGCTGAGCGTGTACGGCTGGCGTTTCCGTCAGTCGCTGCTGCAAGTGGAGTTGACCGCGCGCGGCCACGCGATGGCCAGCCCGGCGCCGGGTTTTTTGTCCAACCCCGGCTTGCAAGCCTTGCGCGCGGCCGATGGCCCGCTCCTGTTCGCCCATTCCGATCTCAGCGGCCTGTCGCTGTTCGAGGAGGCGGCGTGGTGGGGGGAGCAGGCGGCCTTGAAGGTGCTTGGCGCATGAGAGCCTGTTCATAGTCTGCTGCGCGTCGTGGAACGTTACACGGTGAGTACCGCTTCGAAATGCTCATGTACCACGTGTACATTCCGCTTTCTCAGCCGCAACGCCTTGTCTCGCTCTTGCTCGCGAGCCTTGAACAGGCTCTGAGGCGGCAAGCGGCTGTTGTTCCACGTGAAACCCGGATAGAACGATGAGCGAAACCCTGATCTCTACTGAAAAACTCACCGCCGCATTGCAGCGTTTCGCCGATGAACGCGACTGGAACCGCTACCACACGCCGCGCGGCCTGATGCTGGCGCTGGTGGGCGAGGTGGGCGAACTGGCGGAAATCTTCCAATGGCTGAGCGACGAGGAAGCCGCCGCGCTGCGCGCCGATCCGACGCGCTTCACCCATCTGCAGGAGGAAATCGCCGACGTGCTGCTCTACCTGACGCGGCTGGCGATGGTGACCGGGGTGGATCTGGACGCGGCGGTCCGCGACAAGATGGCCAAGAACGCCATCAAATACCCTGTGCCAACGGCCGGCTGAGCCTTTGTCATGAAAAAGTTAAGCTGGGGCTTGGCGCGGTTGCCGCGGGCCGAGCCTGGCTTAACATTTTGCTTAATTCACTAGCTGGAATGCATAGATGTCCGAGCAAATCCACCGCCTGCGCCAGATGCTGGAGCAGGCGGAAACCATTGTGGCCTTGACCGGCGCCGGCATGAGCACCGAATCCGGCATCCCCGATTTCCGCTCCGCCAACGGCCTGTGGTCGCGCAGCATGAGCCTGGCCGAGGTGGTGTCCATCGATTATTTCCGCCGCGATCCGGAGGCGTTCTGGCAGGCGTTCCGCGATATTTTTCGCATCAAGCTGATCGGCGATTATCGGCCCAACGCCGGCCACCAGTTCCTGGCGGAACTGGAGCAACAGGGCAAGCGGGTGACGGTGCTGACCCAGAATATCGACGGCCTGCACGCGCGCGCCGGCAGCAGCCGGGTGCTGGAGCTGCACGGCAGCCTGCTGACCGCCAGCTGCCCCGGCTGCGGCACCACGCATGCGCTGGACTACATCCTGCACCACCCGCTGCCCATCTGCCGACTGTGCCACGATGTGCTCAAGCCGGACGTGGTGCTGTACGGCGAGGCGGTGCCCTTGATCGACCTGGCCTTCGACGCCGCGCTGCAGGCGGAGCTGCTGCTGGTGCTGGGCTCATCGCTGGAGGTGTCGCCGGTCAATCTGATCCCGCTGGAGGCGGCGCAGGCCGGCGTGGCCACCGCCTTGATCAATTACACGCCCACGCGCATGGATCATGCGTTCGATCTGCGCATTCAGGGCGGCATAGGCGAGACCTGCCGCGCGCTGGCGGAGGCCTGAAGCCACGGCCGGCGAGGCCGCAAGATTCGTTTGGTATTTTTGCAGTAAGCTCCTATCTTTAATCATGTTGCGAAACCGTTAAAAAGGGGATTTACAAATGGATGCCATCAACTGGAGCCACTGGGCGGATCTGGCGGTGAAGATTGGCCTCAATATCGTGTCGGCCATCCTGCTGTGGCTGGTCGGCCGTTGGCTGATCAAGTTCGCCACCCGGATGCTGGACGCCAAGCTGGCCAGCAAGTCGCTGGACCACACCATTCGCCAGTATGTGAAATCCTTCCTGGATGTGACGCTGACCATCGTGCTGGTGATCGGCATCCTCGGCTTCTTCGGAGTGCAGACCACCACCTTCGCCGCGGTGATCGCCGCCGCCGGCGTGGCCATAGGCATGGCCTGGAGCGGCTTGCTGGCCAATTTCGCCGCCGGCATCTTCCTGGTGGTGCTGCGGCCGTTCAAGGTGGGCGACGCGGTGGGCGTCGCCGGCATCGTCGGCACGGTCAAGCACATCGGCCTGTTCGCCACCGCGGTGGATACGCCGGACGGAGTGCTGACCCTGATAGGCAATAACAAGATATTTTCCGACACCATCCAGAACTTCAGCGTCAACGAACAGCGGCGGGTGGACCTGAAAGCCCAGCTGGCGGCCAGCGCCGATCACGCGGCGGCGATGAGCCTGTTGCGGGAGGCGGTGGCCAAGGTGCCCAATGTGCTGGCCAGCCCGGCGCCGGACATCGGCTTGCTGGAGTTCACGCCCTTGGGCCCGGTGCTGGCGGTGCGGCCGTACTGCAAGCCGCAGGATTACTGGCAGGTGTATTTCGACAGCAACCGCGCCATTCGCGAAACCCTGGCCGCCGGCGGCTTCCCGGCGCCGGAGCAGGCGATGGTGGTGCGCCAGGGCTGAGCGGCGCAAGTGCGACAACGGGGCCTTTGGCCCCGTTTTGTCATCCGCCGCTTCAGTGAGACGGTGTTGAAAACGTCTCCGAAATACTCATGTACCACGTGTACATTCCGCTTTTTCGCTCGTTTTCGCCTTGTCTCGCCTTCGCTCGCGAGACTTTGGAACCGGCTCTCAGCGCGCGCTGTGCTGGCGCGCGAACTCATCCATTTGCAGCTTGAGCTTGGGCAGCAGGCGCTGGCCCATGTCCTTCATCAGCAGCGGGCCGGTTTCCGCCATGATCTTGGGCATCAGCCGCAACATCTTGCTGCCGGTGGGGGTTTGATAAAACGCGTTCATCTCGTGGATTTCGGCGACGCTGAAATTCTTGCTCAGCGCCTGGACCTGCATCTCGTTCATCAATTTGCGGGTTTCGGGCGAACGGAAATAGTCTTGCTGGGTTTTCAGCACCTGCTGCAAAAGCGCGCTGGCCTTGCTTTTGCAGTCCGGCGTTTCTGCGCAGTCCGGCAGGGTTTGCCACAGCTGCTGCTCCATTTGCTGCTGCATGGTGCTTTCCATCTGCTGCATGGATTGCACGATCATCTCGTCGTAACGCATGGACTGCAGCAGCGCTTTGGCGGCGGCGACGCTGTCTTCGGCGGCAAGCGCTGGGCCGGCGTGGAATAGGGCGGCGCACAGGCCGGCGGCGAGCATGGATTTAAGGCGCATGGTCGTTTTCTCTTGTTGGAACAAACGACCATGCTGATGGCTTAGACGGGAGGCGTCAACCATGCCGCCTCAGCCGTGGCCGGCGCCGAAACGGTAAATCTGCCCGCTCTGTATGCCTTCTATGCTCAGGCTGTAGGCGCGCGCGACCTCGGCGGCGGACACTTGCGGCGCGCCGCGGAACAGGTGGCCGTATTGCGGCGCGGACTCGCTCAAGAGCAGCGGCGCCACCAGATTGATGCGCTGGCGGCGCGGCAGCTCGGTGGCGGCGGCGACGACGAAGGCTTCCAGCGCGCCGTTGACCATATATAGATTGCTGAACAGCGGCACGATGCTCTGCGGGTCCCTGACGCCGCCGACCAGAGTGAAGGAGCCGCCGTCATTGAGTTTGTCCATGCCGTGCAGCACGGTGTTGACCTGGCCCAGCAGCTTGGATTCCAGGCCCACGCGGTAGTGCTCGGCGCGCATCTCGCTCAGCGGCGCCAGGTGGCCGTTGCGGCCGCCGGTGGCCACCGCCACCGCGTCCAGCCTGGGCAGGCGGCGGAATAGTTCGATGATGCTGTTTTCGTCCTCGATGTCCAGGCGGACGTCCCCGCTGTGGCGGCCGGCGGTGATCACCTCGTGACGGCCGTCCAGGGCGGCGATGACGGCCTGGCCGATGTGGCCGCTGGCGCCGATCAATAAAATCTTCATGTTTCGCTCCTTCATGCATTCCGGTGTGGGGAGCACTGAGCATAAGCGGCGCGCGGCTTGGGAAAAACCGGGGAAATGTGGAATGATTGGAATCAATATGGAAACAATTGAACCTTCTTCGGAACTGGCGCTGGCGTTCCTGGCGGTAGTGGAGGCCGGCAGCATCACCGCCGCCGCCACGGCGATGCACAGCTCCAAATCCCAGATCAGCAAGCAGTTGAGCCGGCTGGAGCGGGAGCTGGGCGTGCAACTGCTATACCGCAGCACGCGTCGGCTGACGCTGACCGAAGCCGGCGCGCGGTATCTGGAGTACTGCCGCCAGCTGCGCGAACTGTTGCGGCAATCCACCGCGGCGATGCGCGAACTGCGCGAGGAGGCGAGCGGGCGGGTGCGGATGACGGTGCCGGCGATGTTCGGCGGCGCCTTCATGGCCGAGCTACTGTTGGCTTTTCATCAACAATACCCGGCGGTGCGGCTGGAGCTGGACATCAGCCCGGCCTTGCTGGACCTGGAGGCGGACGGCTATGACCTGGCGATCCGCAGCGCGCCGCAACTGGCGCCGTCGCTGGTGGCGCGTTGCCTGTTCCATACCCGCGACTGGATCGTGGCCGCCGACAGCCTGTTGCAGCGCCATGGCGCGCCGCAGCGGCCGGCCGACTTGGCGGCGCTGCCTTGCGTGATCCACGCCGGCCAGCGCGCCGGCGCGCACTGGCTGTTCACCCAAGGCGGCAAGGTGGAGGAAGTGGCGGCGCGGCATTGGCTGCAAATCAGCGATTACAGCCTCAACGAGCGGCTGGCTGAGGCCGGCGCCGGTTTCGCGCGCCTGCCGGATTTCGTCGCCGCCGGCGCGGTGAGCGCGGGGCGGCTGCGCCGGGTGCTGGCCGATTACGACACGCCCGGCGCCGCGGTCTACCTGGTGTATCCGAATAAAAAGCCGCAGCCGGCCAAGGTCAGGGTGTTGATCGATTTCATCGTGGATTGCTTCGCCGGCCGCGACGTTTAAAACATTGTTTTCAAACCCTATTCCAATCTATCGCGCCGCAGCGCTGCAGATCCGGAGCCCGGCTCAAGAGGTCGGCGGGAAATCGCCCATGTCCTGGCATTGCTCCACCCACAAGGTGTCCGGCCCTGAGTTGGGAATGTAGACCTGGTTGACCGCCGACGGCGGGTAATTGGCGTCCGGCGCGCAATCGGCGCTCTGGCCGGGTCCCACCGCCACTTGCGCGCCCACTTTCAGCTGGCAGCGCACCACCCGGTTGAGCTGGCTCCAGCTCGGGCAGATAGCGTTGGCGGCGCGGTAGGCGGCCACCGGGCCCCGCGGCTGATTGAACGACCACCAGCGGCCCAGGCGCGAATTGACCTTATTGTTGTCGTACACGCGGTAGACCGTGACGGTTTGATCCGCCGGCTCCTGGCGTCGCACCTGGCCGGCGCACAGGCCGCCTTTGCCGGGCTGGCCCAATGCGCTGTTCAGCAGATCGGGATTGTCCACCGCGGCCATGCCGGGCAAGGTCGGCTGGGTCTGGCCGGCACAGCGGTCGCTGCCGGGAGTGGACGCGCAGCCGAGCATGAGCGCGCAGGCGGAAGCGAGCAGCCAGTGGCGAGGGGTCAGGGGCATGGCAAGTCTCCTTATTGGATTGTTCGAGTTTTGAGTTGGCAGCAGTGCAGCATCTTCAATACTAGAAAATGCGATTGGCATTTTCAATTCGAGATGGGCGCAGCCGGCAGAAAGAACGGGTGGAAAAAAAGAGGGCGTCGACCATGGTCGACGCCCGCAAGCTGTAGGAACACTCGGGTACTACGTTTACAGCAACTTCAATCTGTTCAACTTAGAACCTGTCTACGATCTCGCGAGCTAGGGCGAGACAAGGCGAAAGTGATACATGAGCATTTCGAGCTGGTACTCACCGTGCAACGCTCCACGAAGCGCAGCAGATCGTAAACAGGTTCTTAGGCCACCTGGCGGCTTTTGCCTCCCGGCTTCAACTCGCTCAGCAGCTGCGCCTGTTTGCTCTTGGCCTGCTGGTAGTTGCGCTCCTTGATGTGGCCGAAGCCGCGCACGCCTTCCCAGGTTTTCACCAACTCCACCGCGCGCGGCAGCGTGTCCAGCGTCAGGCCGCCGAGCAGGGCTTCCACCTGTTGCTCGAACTCGCCGATCAGCCGCCGCTCCAGCTTGCGGTCCGACTGCCAGGAGAACGGGTCCAGCATGCCGCCGCGCAGGAAGCGCAGCTTGGCCAGCCACTTCATCCCGGTCAGCAGCCAGGGGCCGAAAGCCACTTTGCGCGGCTGGCCGCCGGTGATCCAGCTGGCGCCGATGTGGAAGCGCAGCTGGAAGTCGCCGTCGAACTGTTGCGCCAGTTCGCGCTGGAATTGACCGTCGGTGTAGAGCCGCGCCACCTCGTACTCGTCCTTGTAGGCCAGCACATGGAAGTAGTTCTTGGCCACCGCCAGCGTCAGCGCATTGCTGGCCGGGTTCAGCGCTTCCTCGGCCTGGCGCACGCGTGCCACCAGCGTCTTGTAACGTTCGGCCAGCGCCGCGTTCTGGTAGGCGGTCAGCGCGCTGGAGCGGTGGTGCAGCACCGCGTCCGGAGTTTCACGTGGAACAAAGGCCACCACCGCTGACGGGCTGACCAGCGCCTCGATGCGCGCCGGATCATGGGCGGCGTGACGGCCCCAGCTGAAGGCGTCCTGGTTGAACTTGACCGCGGCGCCGTTCAGGCGCACCGCTTCCATGATGGCTTCCAGCGTCACCGGCACCAAACCCTTTTGCCAGGCGTAGCCGAGCATGAACATATTGCTGGCGATGGCGTCGCCCAGCAGCGAGGTGGCCAGGCGGGTGGCGTTGACCTCGCTGTAGCGACCGGCGCCCACCGATTCGACGATGGCGTCCTTCATCGCCTTGCTGGGGAAGCGCACGTCCGGGTTCTTCAGGAAGGCGCTGGTCGGCGATTCGTAGTTGTTGACGATGGCGTGGCTGAAACCGTCGCGCATCTTGGCCAGCGCTTCCTCGGCGGCGGTGACCACCAGGTCGCAGCCCAGCACCAGATTGGCGTCGCCGGCGGCGATGCGCACCGCGTGCAGCTTGTCCTGGCTGTCGGCGATGCGCACATGCGACCACACCGAACCGCCTTTCTGCGCCAGGCCGGCCATGTCCAGCACGGTGACGCCCTTGCGATCCAGGTAGGCGGCCATGCCCAGCACCTGACCTATGGTGACCACGCCGGTGCCGCCGACGCCGGTGACCATGATGCTGAACGGCTCATGCACTTGTGGAATCGTCGGCTCCGGCAGCGCCGGCAGCGAACTCAGGCTGGCGCTGCTGCCGGCGGATTTCTTCAGCTGGCCGCCTTCCACGGTGACGAAGCTGGGGCAGAAGCCCTCGACGCAGGAGTAGTCCTTATTGCAGCTGGACTGGTCGATCTTGCGCTTGCGGCCCAGCGGGGTTTCCACCGGCAGCACCGACAGGCAGCCGGATTTCTGGCCGCAGTCGCCGCAGCCCTCGCACACCTGTTGGTTGATGAAGGCGCGCTTGGCCGGGTCTGGGAAGTCGCCGCGCTTGCGGCGGCGGCGTTTCTCGGCGGCGCAGGTCTGATCGTGGATCAGGATGGTGGTGCCCTCGGTCTCGCGCAGCTCTTTTTGCAGCCGGTCCAGTTCGCGGCGGTGGAATACTTCCACGCCGGCGGCCAGGCCCTGGACGTTCTGGTATTTGTCCGGGTCGTCGCTGGTAATCACGATGCGCTTGATGCCCTCGGCCGCCAGCTGGCGGGTGATCATCGGCACGTCCAGATAGCCGTCCACATGTTGGCCGCCGGTCATCGCCACCGCGTCGTTGTACAGTATCTTGTAGGTAATGTTGACCTTGGCCGCCACCGCGGCGCGGATGGCCAGCAGGCCGGAGTGGAAGTAGGTGCCGTCGCCCAGGTTGGTGAAGATGTGCTTGGTGTGGGTGAACGGCGCCTGGCCCACCCAGGTGATGCCTTCGCCGCCCATCTGGGTGAAGGTCTTGGTGCTGTCGGCCTGGATCCAGTGCGCCATGTAGTGACAGCCGATGCCGGCGACGGCGCGGCTGCCTTCCGGCACCTTGGTGCTGGTATTGTGCGGACAGCCGGAGCAGTAGTGCGGCACGCGGGCGATGGATTCGCGCGGCTGGACCAACTGGGCTTCTTTTTCGTCGTAGAACTTCAGCCGGTCGTGGATGATGGGGCTGTCGAAGATCAGCGCCAGCCGGCCGGCGATGGCGCGCGCGATCATCGCCGGGGTTAGCTCGCCGGCGGCCGGCAGCAGCCAGTCGCCGTGAGGCAGCGCCCATTCGCCCTTTTCGGCGAACTTGCCCACCACGCGCGGACGCACGTCGTCGCGCCAGTTGTACAGCTGCTCTTTCAGCTGGTATTCGATGATCTGGCGTTTTTCCTCCACCACCAGAATCTCTTCCAGGCCTTCGGCGAACTGGCGCACGCCTTCCGGCTCCAGCGGCCAGACCATGCCCACCTTGAAGATGCGCAGGCCGATATCGGCGGCCAACGCCTCGTCTATGCCCAGGTCGTCCAGCGCCTGCATCACGTCCAGATAGCTCTTGCCACAGGTGATGATGCCCAGCCGCGGCTTGGGCGAATCCAGCGTGATGTGGTTCAGCTTGTTTTCGCGGGCGTAAGCCAGCGCCGCGTACAGGCGGTGGTGCAGCACGCGTTTTTCCTGCGCCAGCGGCGCATCCGGCCAGCGGATGTTGAGGCCGTCCTCGGGCAGCGGGAAATCCGCCGGAATCTTGAACTGCAGCCGTTCCGGTGAGATGTCGACGATGGCCGAACTCTCTATGGTGTCGGAAATCGCCTTGATCGACACCCAACAGCCGGAATAGCGGCTCATCGCCCAGCCGTGCAGGCCGTAGTCCAGGATTTCCTGCACTCCGGACGGGCTCAGCACCGGAATCATGCTGGCGGCCAGGATGTGGTCGGACTGGTGTGGAAAGGTGGACGATTTGGCCGCGTGGTCGTCGCCGGCCACCAGCAGCACGCCGCCGTGGCGGCTGGTGCCGGCGGCGTTGCCGTGCTTGAGCACGTCGCCGGAGCGGTCCACGCCGGGGCCCTTGCCGTACCACAGCGAGTAGACGCCGTCGTATTTGGCGCCGTCGAATATATTCACCTGCTGGGTGCCCCACACCGCGGTGGCGGCGAGGTCTTCGTTGAGGCCGGGATGGAACACCACATTGTGTTCCTTCAAGTATTTCTCGGCCTTCTGCATGGTCTGGTCGACATTGCCTAGCGGCGAGCCGCGGTAGCCGGTGACGTAGCCGGCGGTGTTGAGTCCGGCGGCGCGGTCCAGTTGTTGTTGCAGCATGGGCAGGCGCACCAGCGCCTGAATCCCGGTCATCAGCACCTGGCCGGTGGGGGCCGTGTATTTTTCTTCCAGGTCTGCGTGGCGGATCGACATGGTTTCTCCTCCTGTCATTCTCGGGCGCGTCCGGCGGGCGCAAGCGCCGCGCGGCG
The DNA here is from genome assembly GCF_041912965.1 of Chromobacterium sp. NCBI lineage: Bacteria > Pseudomonadati > Pseudomonadota > Betaproteobacteria > Neisseriales > Chromobacteriaceae > Chromobacterium > Chromobacterium sp. The sequence continues at coordinate 32,698 of NZ_JAYSGF010000045.1, forward strand.
GACGACCCATCGCTTGTGGCGATGGGGCCGGCCTGCGCCTTGTGGACGCGTGTGGCCGGCCTTCTCCTTAAGTTTTAGACCCGCTGGCCCGGCGCCACCGCCTTTCAAGAACCTATTTACGATCGTAAACAGGCTCCATCCGGGGCGGCGGCCCGGCGTGTCTGCGCCCGCCGCATGTTTGCGGTCTATGTGGCGCCGACGGCTTCTCCTTTGCTGTCAGCGGTTGAGCTCCATCTCCAGCCGGTGTTTTTTTGATCGTCGGCATGCCGGCGCGGTCCCTGGTCCGGGGCTGGTTTCTAGAGTCTTTTCTCTATTTGATCGGACTATAAGTTACGTTTACGTCAACGTCAAAGAGATTGACTGATGTGGACGGCGACTGCGGCGATTGTGCCAACGCAGCATAGAGCGATCATGGAAAGTCATTGTTTTAATTACTGAACAATCTGTTGATTACTTGACGGTTTTTCCGCCGCGGCAATTTGGTTAAGCTGTCATCCTGAGCCCCTCCCTTGCTGTGTGATATCCCATGAGTTCTGTTTCTTCTTCCGAAAGCAGCCGCGGCGTCGCTTTCACCGTTGCCGCCTTTATCTGCTGGGGCTTGTTTCCCTTGTACTGGAAACCGCTGCACGACGTGCCGGCTTTGCAAATTCTGTGCCATCGCATCGCCTGGTCGGCGGTGTTCGTCGCCATCATCCTGACCGTGCGCAATCACTGGGGCTGGCTGCCAGCGGCGGTGCGCGAGCCGCGCAAGCTGGCCATTTTCGGCCTGTCCTCCTTGCTGCTGTCGCTGAACTGGTTGATCTATATCTGGGCGGTGAACGCCGGCCACGTGGTGGAGGGCAGCCTGGGTTATTTCATCAATCCGCTGTTCAATGTGCTGTTGGGCCGGATCTTTTTGTCCGAGCGTCTGAGCGGCCTGCAGAACACCGCCTTGCTGCTGGCGGCGGCCGGCGTGGCCTGGATCACCTATAGCGCCGGCGCGCTGCCGTGGATCGCATTGTCGCTGGCGGCTACCTTCGGCCTGTACGGCCTGCTGCGCAAGAAGGCGCCGCTGGCCTCGCTGGAAGGGCTGGCGCTGGAAACCTTCCTGATGACGCCGCTGGCGGTGCTGGCGCTGTTGTGGTTCGAGTGGCAGGGGCAGGGCGCCTTCGGCCATGGTTCGGCCGCGCAGACCGGCCTGCTGATGGGGGCCGGGGTGGTGACCGCGGTGCCGCTGCTGCTGTTCGCCGCCGGCGCGCGCCGGCTCAAGCTGGCGACGGTGGGCGTGATCCAGTACATCGGGCCCAGCATCCAGCTGGCGCTGGGCGTGTTGTTGTTCGGCGAAGCGTTCGACAGCGGCCGCGCGCTGGGTTTCGGCCTGATCTGGGCGGCGCTGCTGCTGTATTCCGCCGCGGGCTTGTTGCAGTTGTGGCAAGGGCGACGCGCCGCCGCGGCCTGAGTTTTCCCGCCGTCTGAGCAGCCCGCGTTTCGCAAGAAATGCGGGCTGTTTTCATTAGGAGAGTTTGCTATAAACCACTCAATGGGCTGAGCGCCGAGTGTTTCCGGCGCCAGCCCATTGCCGAGCCGAAGCCGGCCCGCGCCTGTCGTTCAAGCGTTTCGAGCGCGGCCGCACCGCGCCACCCATGCATCGTTGCGATGCCATTGCCGCCCTGTTTGCCCCAAAAACAAGCATCCGTCCCAGGCCGTCCCCGCGTTGTTTGCGGCGGAATGTGGCCGTTACTTTGCAAGGAGGCGCGTCATGGCGCTCTATCTGGTGAGTGTGGTTTTCTTTGGTTCCGACATCCTGATCCGGCTGGCGCTGCGCGCGCGTTCCCGCGCCTGGGTGGGCGCGGCCTTGGGCGGCGGCTTGCTGCTGGCCTGGCTGCTGTATCCGATGCTCAGCGACTGGGCGCTGCCCTATATGCCGGACGAGCACGGCATGCAGCTTTACGCCGCGCTGGTCGGCCTGCAACTGGGCCTGACCGATGCCGCGATTTCCACCAGCCTGGCTCGCTACCTGGGCTGGTGGCGCTGAGCGTCGACGCGGGCGGCGCTCCGGTTTTTTCTTTTCATGTCATGCGGATGTTTCGCTCAGATTATGCTTGACGCCATGCCATCCCGGTAGCAGACTGCGCTGCGTCGCCAGGCTCCACCAGCCCGGCGGCGCATGCCGGACCTCCGCCCGCCCCCCGCGGGCCGGACGTCCATGATCTTTATCGTTCTTTACAGGTACCGCCATCATGGCATTGTTCTTTTTTCCCCTGTCGCGGCATTTGCTGCGCGACATTCTTGGCGACGACCGCATGGCGTCGACCGAGCGCGCCTGGCTGCGCGAACACACTTCCATCCAAGCAGTTGAACATCGACGCGTCGAGCTGGAACGCGACATTCATCGTCTGCGGCTGGAGAAGGGCGGCTTATGCTGAGTCCCTTGCTCTATAGCCGTCGCCTGTTGCTGCGCGATTTCCGGCCGGAGGACCACGGCGCTTACGCGCTGGTGCGCAGCGGCGGGGAATTCGCCCGACATTACCCACCGGAAGAAATCACGCCGGCACGCAGCGGCCAGTTGTTGTTGAGCTTTCTGGCGCAGCAGCGCGACTCTCCCCGGCGCGGCTGGCAATTGGCGATCTGGCGCAGCGCGGACAAGGCGCTGCTCGGTTCGGTCGGCCTGCGCGGCCTGGGACGCGGCGGCGAGGCCAGTTTCGGCATCGAGCTGGCGGAGCAGGCCTGGGGCCAGGGCTATGCGCTGGAAGCGGCGAGGGTGATGCTGGATTTCGGCTATCGCCAGCTGGGCTGGCACCGGATCTGGGCCGATTGCGCGCCCGGCAACATCGCCATGCTGCAGTTGGCGCGGCGGCTGGGCTTCGTGGTGCAGCCGCTGGGCGAGCGGCCGCGGCTGAGCCTGCTTTTGTCCGTGGTGCCGCCGCCGTTTTCCGGTCCGCGGCGCGAAGTCTTGCAGCTGGCGCGCGGCGGCTGAATCTTGACCGGTGCGATCCCGGCGCGCACACTCAATGCAAATTTCATAACAGACTGTCCTGGGCCGTCACAAGCGGCCCACGGCCAGCGCAAAGGAGAATCAGCAAGATGACTGCGATTGCCGAACTGCGCGCGGAGTTCGACCAACTCAACCGCGATTACCTGGCGGTGCACAAGACCAAGGAAGACCTGTTCTGGGATACCTATATGGCGGTGTCCGACGATCATGACGGCTTCGCCCGCGCCGAAGCCGCGTACAAGGCCTTCATTTCCAGTCCGGAGCGGCTGGTCGCGGTGCGCGCCGCGCTGGAACGGCTGCGGGAGCAGCCGTCCGGCGCCGAGCGCGACGCTTTGCTGCACGGCTATCAAGGCTGGCTGGCGCTGTTTGAAAGCAATATCGTCGACAGCGCGGCGGCGCAGCAGCAGATGCGCAGGCTGATCGAGATGGAGGCCGAGCTGTTCGCCAAGCGCCGCGACCTGGCGCTCAGCCACATCAATGAACGCGGCGAGCGCGAAGAGGCGACGCTGACCATGTTGGCGATCAATATGGCCACCAACCCGGATCTCGCCGCGCGCAAGAGCTCGCACGACGCCTTGCTTGATCTCGAGCGCTGGGTGCTGGCCAATGGTTTCCTCGACATCGTCAAACAGCGCAACGCGCTGGCGCGCAGCCTGGGCAGCGCCGATTACTTCGAATACAAGGTGCGCAAGAATGAGCAGATGACGCCGCAGGCGCTGTTCGCCGTGCTCGACGATTTCGAGGCGCGCACCCGCGACGCCAATCGGCAAGCGCTGCGGCGGCTGGCGGAGGACAAGGGCGAGGACGCGCTGCAGCCTTATAATCTGCGCTTCCACATGAGCGGCGACGTGACCCGGCAGATGGATCCCTATCTGCCGTTCTCCAAGGCGGTGGAGCGCTGGGTGCTGAGTTTCCGCCGTTTGGGCGTGCAATACCGGCAAGCCACGATGCAGCTGGACCTTGTCGAACGCAAGGGCAAGTACCAGAACGGCTTTTGCCACGGTCCGATACCCAGTTATTACGACGGCGGCCGCTGGGTGTCGGGGCAGATCAATTTCACCGCCGACGCCACGCCGGATCAGGTGGGCAGCGGCGCGCGCGCGATCAACACCCTGTTCCACGAAGGCGGCCACGCCGCCCACTTCGCCAATGTCACCCAGAACGCGCCGTGCTTCTCGCAGGAGTTCGCGCCCACCTCGATGGCTTACGCCGAAACCCAGAGCATGTTCTGCGACAGCCTGCTCAACGACGCCGACTGGCTGAAGCGCTACGCGCGCAACGCCGCGGGCGAGCCGATGCCGGACGCTTTGATCCGCGCGCGCATCGAGGCGACCCAGCCTTTCTTTGCCTTCGCCGAACGCTCCATCGCCGTGGTCGCCTATTTCGAGCGCGAGCTGTATCGGTTGCCGGAGGCGGAGTTGAGCCCGGAGACGGTGCTGGCGCTGGCGCGTCGTTGCGAGCGCGAGATTCTCGGCGTCGAATGCGGCCCGCGGCCGCTGCTGGCGATTCCGCATCTGCTGAACCAGGAGTCGGCGGCGTCCTACCACGGCTATCTGCTGGCGCATATGGCGGTGTACCAGACCCGCGCCCACTTCCTGCGCGAGCATGGTTATCTGACCGACAACCCGGCGATCGGGCCGCTGCTGGCCGAACATTATTGGGCGCCGGGCAATAGCTTGAGCCACGACGCCACCTTGCTGAGCCTGACCGGCGAGCACTTCAACGCCCGCTATCTGGCCGAGGCCTGCCAGCGCAGCGTGGACGAGGCCTGGCGGGAGGCGGAGCGGCAGATCGCGGCGGCGGCGGAGCGCGTATACGCGCAGGATTATCCGCAGCGGCTGGACGCGACGATACGGCTGGTGCACGGCGCCGAGCTGATCGCCGACAACCAGGCCGGGGAGGCGGAGATGTGTCGCCGCTTCGAAGCCTGGGTGAGGGAGCGCTACCCGGCCGCGGCGCTCTGAAACCTGTTCATAATCTGCTGCGCGTCGTGAAGCGTTACACGGTGAGTACCAGCTCAGTGCTCATGTACCACGTGTACATTCCGCTTTCTCAGCGGTTTTCGCCTGGTCTCGCCCTTGCGCGCGGGATTGTAAACATGTGCCGAGGCCGCGCATGACAACGGCAGCCCAAGGGCTGCCGTTTTCTTTGTCCTGACTCAGAAGCCTTCAGGCCTGACGGTAGATCAGTCGGCCTTCAAACAGCAGCTCGCTGGCGTCCAGCCGGGCGTCGCCGCTAGGCGGCGCGGCGCGCTCGAACACGAAGCGCTGGCCTTGGTATTCGATCCAGGCGTTGATGGGCTCGCCCTGGAAACGACCCAGCACTTCCTCGGAGCGGGTGACGAAGGCGTTGTCCGGCAGCACCGTGCCCTGGGGGGCTTGAGTCTGCGGCGTCTCCAGCGTCCAATTGTCCTCGCCGGGCGGCTGCGGGTCGTTGCGGGTGGCCATGTGTAGCCACATGCGGAAAGCCCAGTGCGGCAGCAGCACGCGGTGCACGCGCTTGTCGTCGGTGATCACGCAGCGCACCGGAAATCCGGCACCGCAGGATGGGCAGCGCGCCTGGGCCGCCAGGAAAATCTTGTCTTGCTGCTTGCTGGCGATGCCTTCCATGTGTTCCGAGCCCACCATCGCGCGGCAGCTGGGGCAATGCTTGCCGAAGCGGCGCACGCTGTTGCCGTTGGCAAAGGAGATCGGCAGGAAACGGGAAATCTTGTCTGGTCTGGCCATCGCTAGGGGTTCCGGAACTGAAAAACGCCACCGGCCGGACTAGGCGTCGCGGCGGCTATGGTCTGCCATTATACCCCGCACTCGGCGGCTAAGGGCTCCAGTGTCAGCCGGCAGGCCAGCCGGTGGCTGGAACCGGGCGCGAGCAATCGGGCATCGTCGCCGGCGTTGGCGGTCTCCACGCAGACGAAGTCGCGCCAGCCGGCGTCCGGCAAGTCGCTCAGCCGCGCGGCTTTTTCCGCCGCCGGGTTCCACACCACCACGCTGCCGGCGCCTTCGGCTGTGACGCGGATGCAACGGTTCCAGACCGGGTCGCGCAGGACGGCCGGCCGTTCGCTGTACACGATGCAGTCCACTTCGCCGTGGAAATGGAAATCGGTGTCCGGCCAGCGGCCCTCGCGGTCGGTCACCTTGTCGTGGCAGCGCGCGCCGGCCAAACCGGACAGCGAGGCTTGCGTCGCGTCGCCCACCGCCAGATAACTGTGCAGCGCCGCGCTGAGGCGTTGCGGGCGGTCGCCGTGGTTGCGGGTGGTCAATGCCACCTGCAGGGTTGCGCCCAGGTGGTATTCGATCTCGGCGCTCAGACCATCGCGCTCAGGGCCGGACAGTTTCACGTGGAACGCGCCAGCGTCCTCGCGGATCTCGTCCAGGCGCCAGATATGGGTGCGCGCCACGCCGTGAGCCGGCAGGCTCGCATCGTCGGGGTGCGGGCCGAACCAGGGCCAGCATAGCGGCACGCCGCCGCGGATCGCCTTGCCCGGCTGGAACACGGCCTGCGGCGACAGATAGAGCAGCGGCTGCTGGCCGGCGGCGCGGAAGCCGAGCAATTGTCCGCCCTGCAGCGAGATTTCGGCGTGGAAGTCCGGGGTGGCGATCAGGAGGATATCGACGCCGGGCGCGCGGCTGGACAGCGCGGCGGCGGGAGGCAGGGCGGCGGACATACGGAGCTTCCGGGCAAAAGAAACGATGATAGCGCGCTACAGCCAGCGGCGCAGCGTCCACAGCGGGCCGATCAGCAGGAATTGCAGATCGCGCAGAAAGGAGGGCTTCTTGCCTTCGATTGCGTGGCCGATGAACTGGCCCACCCAGGCGACGGCGAACAGCAGCAAGGCTGGCCAGGCCAGCGGCAGGCCGGCGCGCGCGATGATGTCCAGCGCCAGCAGCATGGGCAGGCACAACACCGCCATCGCCACAGCTGGGGCGCGGCCCAGCCGCCAATAAAACAGCAGGCCGGCGGCCACCGCCAGCCAGGCCGGATTCAGCGGCGCCGGCACGCTGTAGAGCAGGCCCAGGAGCGCGAACACGATGGCGGGCACGCAGATTTTGTGGATGCGGATATTGACGGGATGGCGGTGGCTGAGGTCATATTCTTGCAACCATTGCTCTAGCGTCATGATTGAGAGCCTCGCAAATGGGCGACGGACTTCCATCTTGGCGCAGCCGCGCGGCGGCGGCAATGCCCGCGGCCGGTTTTGTCTGCGCTGGATCAGGGGGCGCCGTGCCGCTTTGGGCTACAATCCTTGTGTAAACCGTTCAATAGTCTGGGTTCCGATAGGTGTCATCCACAGCACAACCGCGTTATCTGCGCATCAAGGAATACATCCTTGAAGGCATTCGTTCCCGCCAATTCCTGCCCGGCGGCAAGATTCCGCCGGAACTGGAGTTGGCGCGTCAGTTCCAGGTATCGCGCATGACCGTCAACAAGGCGGTGCGAGATCTGGCCGAGGCCGGCATCCTGCTGCGCTTCGCCGGCGACGGCACTTATGTGGCGGAGCGCAAGGCGGAGTCGCCGCTGCTGGACATCAACAATATCGCCGAGGAGATCGAGGCGCGCGGTCATCGCCACAGCGCCGACGTCTACGAGCTCAAGGCGGTGGCGGCCAATGAGGACGTGGCTTTGCGTCTGGCGGTGAAGGAGGGCAGCACGGTGTTCCGCTCGCTCATCGTGCACCGTGAGGACGAGGTCGCCATCCAGTTGGAAGACCGCTACGTCAATCCAGTCTTCGCGCCGGATTATCTGGAACAGGATTTCAGCAGCCGCACGCCCAACGACTTCCTGATGAAGAACTGCCCGCTGACCGATATCGAGCACAGCGTGGAGGCGGTGCTGCCCAGCGCGGCGGAGCAGGCGATGCTGGACATGAGCGCGCAAGAGCCCTGCCTATTGGTGTTGCGCCGCACCTGGTCGCACAAGAAGCTGGTCAGTTTCGCGCGGCTGACGCACCCGGGGTCGCGCTACAAGCTGCGTTCGCAGACTCGGGTCAAGCGCTAAGAACCTGTTCAAAGCCTGCTGCGCGTCGGCGATACGGCGTTGAAAACCAGCTCAAAATGCTCATGTACCA
>NZ_JAYSGF010000046.1:0-26033 GCF_041912965.1 Chromobacterium sp.
TGCGTTTCGTTTCCGTCGCTGCGTTGTCTGCTGAGGAGGCGAACTATACGTCACCACCCCAGACCCGTCAACACCTATTTTGAAAAAAGACTGACATTTCGCAAACTGCGCCGGCAAGCTTTTGATTTGTAAAGAAACCGTCATACTGAGCCGGAACAACTTCTCTCCGGCGCTCCGGCAAACCCATGCAGAGGCAACGCTACTGGATGCGAAAAAGCCCCGATTCACGGGGCTTTTTCTGAAGCGGGGGCCTGCATTCTGGCGTGCGGCGATGCCAAACCGGCTCAAACGCCTTGCTCAGCTGCGGTAATCCGCATTGATCTTTACATAGTCATAGGAGAAGTCGCAGGTCCACACCGTGGCTTCCGCCGCGCCTCGACCCAAGTCGACTCTGACGGTAATTTCCGGCTGGGCCATCACCCGCTGACCATCTTCTTCTCTATATAGAGGGTTGCGCCCGCCGTTTGTCGCCACCAGCACCTCGTCCAGATACAGCTCCAGGCGATCGACATCCAGGTCCTGCACGCCGGCATAGCCGATCGCGCACAGCAGACGTCCCAGATTGGGATCGGAGGCGAAGAAAGCGGTTTTCACCAGTGGGGAGCGTGCGATGGCATAGGCGACATCCTTGCATTCTTCAAACGAGCGGCCGCCTTCGACCTTGACGGTGATGAATTTGGTGGCGCCTTCGCCATCACGGACGATGGCCTGCGCCAAACGGGTGGCGACCTTGATCAGTTCCGCCTTCAACAAGGCATAGCCGGCATGCTGCGTCGAGTCGATCAGCGGCCCGCCGCTCTGGCCGGTGGACATCAAAATAAAGCTGTCGTTGGTGGAGGTGTCGCCATCCACCGAAATGCAGTTAAAGGAGACATCGGCCACTTCCTTGACCAATTGGCGTAGCACCGGACGGGTCACGGCGGCGTCGGTGGCGATGAAGCCCAGCATGGTGGCCATATTAGGATGAATCATGCCGGCGCCCTTGGAGATGCCGGTGATGCTAACAGGGTGACCATCCAATGTCAGGCGAGCGCTGACCGCCTTGGGCGCGGTATCGGTGGTCATGATCGCGCGGGCGGCATCGGCCCAGCCGGTGTCTTGCCGACGCGGCAGCGCGGCGGCGATCTTGTCCACTGGCAGCGGCTCCAGGATCACGCCGGTGGAGAACGGCAGGATTTGTTCTACCTGGCAGCCCAATTCATCCGCCAGTGTCCGGCAAACTTGCAGCGCGTCCTGGCGCCCTTGCTCACCAGTGCCGGCATTGGCGTTGCCGGTGTTGATCACCAGCGCGCGGATCTGCACGCCGGCATCGAGATGCTTTTTACAAATCTGCACCGGGGCGGCGCAAAAGCGGTTTTGAGTAAACACGCCGGCTACGGTATTGCCTTTGTCCAGGCGGATGACCAGCACATCGTTGCGCTCGGCTTTCTTGATGCCGGCGGCGGCGACGCTCAGCGTCAGGCCGGGAATGGGGAGAAGAGCATCATCGCTCAGGGCTTCCAGGTTTACTGCCATCTATCGCTCCAGATCAATCAATATTATTCGCATCGATTGTAGCGGATTTGATCCGCCGGACCGGAAACAAAAACGGCGCTTCCGTTCAGCCCTCGGCCGCCGCCGCGCTCAATAGTTCGAGCAGCGCCTCGCCGTAACGCGCGAGCTTGAGTTCGCCCAGGCCATAGACCTTGGCCAGGCCGGCGCGAGAGGTCGGGTGCTTCTCCACCAGGTCGCGCAGGGTACGATCGGAGAACACCGCGTAGGCCGGCACATTGTGCTCGTCCGCCATCTGCCGGCGCCAGCCGCGCAGCGCCTGCCACAGCCGTTCTTCACGCTCGGTGCGCAGCCAGCGGTCGGCGCTGGCGGTGCTGCGCGCGGCCTTGTCGTCGGCCAGCGGCCGCAGGTAGATTTTTTCCTGGCCTTTGAGCACGGCGCGGCACTCATCGCTGAGCACCAGCGACTGGCCGCGGGCAATGTCGACATGCAGCAGCTTGCGCGCCACCAATTGGCGGATGATGGAGCGCCAGGCGCGCTGATTGTAATCGCGGCCGATGCCGAAAGTGGACAGCTTGTCGTGGCCGTAGTGGCCGACGCTTTGATTGGCGCGGCCCAGCAGCACGTCGATCACGTGGCCGGCGGAGAAACGCTGTTCCACACGGTAGATGCAGGACAGCAGCTTTTGCACCGGCACAGTGGCATCGAAAGTAATGGGCGGATGCAGACAGTTGTCGCAATGGCCGCAGCGGCCGCTCTGTTCGCCGAAATGCGCCAGGATATGCTGACGTCGGCAGGAGGCTGCCTCACAGAAGGCCAGCATGGCGTCGAGCTTACCCAGTTCCACCTGCTTTTGCAGCTCGGCCATTTCGCCGCCTTCTATCATTTGCCGCAGTTGCACCACGTCGTTGAGGCCGTAGCACAGCCAGCTGGCGGCGGGCAGGCCGTCGCGGCCGGCGCGGCCGGATTCCTGATAGAAATTCTCCGGGCTCTTGGGCATGTCGATGTGGGCGACGAAACGCACGTCCGGCTTGTCTATGCCCATGCCGAAGGCGACGGTGGCCACCATGACCACGCCTTCATCGCGCAGGAATTCGCGCTGGTTCGCATCGCGCTGTTGGTGGCTGAGACCGGCGTGGTAGGGCAAGGCGTGGATGCCGTTGTCGCACAGCCATTGCGCGGTGTCTTCGACGCGCTTGCGCGACAGACAGTAAACGATGCCGGCGCTGCCGGGATATTCGTTGCGGATGAAGTCGAGCAGCTGCTTCTTGGCGTTGTGCTTTTCCACCACTTGGTAGAACAGGTTCGGCCGGTCGAAGCTGGACAGGAAGACGCGCGCGTCTTGCAGCTTCAGGTAATGAAGAATGTCGGCGCGGGTCTGTTCGTCGGCGGTGGCGGTCAGCGCGATGCGCGGCACCAGCGGAAAACGCTCGGCCAGCAACCCCAGCTGCTGGTATTCCGGGCGGAAGTCATGACCCCAGTGGCTGACGCAATGGGCTTCGTCGATGGCGAACAGGCTGATGTTCAGCTGCGACATGAATTCGAGGAAACGCGGTGTCAGCAAGCGCTCCGGCGCCACGTAAAGCAGATCGAGCGTGCCAGCGCGCGCCTGGCGCGCGATATCGCGCGCCTCGTCCAATTGGGTGGCGGAATTAAGGCAGGCAGCGGCCACGCCCTGCTCCACCAGGGTGGCTACCTGGTCTTGCATCAGCGCGATCAGCGGCGACACCACGATGGCGACGCCGGGGCGCATCAGCGCCGGAATCTGAAAGCAAAGGCTTTTGCCGCCGCCGGTGGGCATCAGCACCAGTGCGTGGCCACCGTGGGCGACGTGGTCGACAATCTCCCCTTGCTGCCCACGGAATTCGGGGTAGCCGAAGATTTGATTGAGTAGGGAGAGCGCGTCCTGCATAAGCCATCATCTTGCGTGAAGGGGCTTATTGTACGGCAAGTGGCCGGCAGCGTCCCACCTGGGGTGAAATGGGCAAAAAAAGGGCCGCTGGAGTGCAGCGGCCATAAAGTTGGATGGAGACAATGTGAAACGAAGAGGAAAAATGCTCTCGCACTACCATGGACCTGTGGGACACTGGCGAAGTTCCTTTTTTTGCATTTATTTTTTGCGATATTTAGGCAAAAAATATTTATACGGCATTATGGATTTTTTGCTTGCCATCGGTGTCGAAGGCCCTCATGCCAACCTCCCGACGCCCACGCCGGCCGGTTCGACGCATCAGGCTTGGAGCGCTCCGCCGGCTGTGCGACACTGACGGCGATTTCGTGGAGGCATCAATGCGTAAAATTTGGCCAGTACTGTTGGCAACGGTTCTAATCAGCGCCTGCGCCAGCGCGCCGAGCAAGGCGCCCAGCCCGGCGCCGGTCGGCAAGCCGACGACATCCGGGGCCAGCCCGGCAAACGCCGATTGGCAAAACCTCGGGGTCTCCCCCAACGGCAATATCCTGAACGAGCTGGACAAGCTGTCGGTTCGCAAGCAGGGACAGTTGGTCAGCTTTCGCGACCGCAAGACCATCTTCAATCTGAAGAAGGAAAACTTCTTGTCCACGCCGCGCCACAAGGTGTCGATCAATAGCTGGCAGATTGACTGTTCGCAACGCACCTTCCGCCTGCTGGACATGGTGCTGTTCGACGAGAACGGCCGCCAGATCGCCAGTTTCACCTATAATGACAACCAGATAAAACCTATGCCGGTAGTGCAAAATTCGGCCAGCTATCAACAGATGCTGCTGGTATGCAAGGGCGAACCCGGATTCTGAGAACGTGTTCACGATTTCGCGAGCCAAGGCGAGACAAGACGCCCGCGGATCGTGAATCCGTTCCAAATCCGGCCCGCCCCGCGCGCGGCTTGATCCTTGCCGCGCGCGAACGCAAGCCCTCTGCCTAGCGGCCGCGCCGCCCAACCGGCCCATGCCTGGAGCACCCATGCAAGCGATCCGACGAGTGGTCTTCAATCAAAAAGGTGGGGTGGGCAAGTCCACCATTACCGTCAACCTGGCCGCCGTCGCCGCCAAGCAGGGCAAGCGGGTGCTGCTGGTCGATCTGGACCCTCAGGGCAACGCCAGCCATTACCTGCTGGGCGCCGCGGCCACCGGCGACGCGCCATCGCTGGCCGGGCTGTTCGAGCAGATGCTGAGCATTTCCATGTTCAGCAAGGAGCCGGCGGATTTCATCCGCGCCACGCCACTGGCCGGCCTCAGCCTGCTGGCCTCGCATCCGGAGCTCTCCGAGCTGATGGGCAAGCTGGAAGCCCGCTACAAGATGTTCAAGCTCAAGGAGGCGCTGGACAGCGTGAGCGAGCAGTTCGACGAGATCTGGATCGACACTCCGCCGGCGCTGAATTTCTTCACCCGTTCGGCTCTGATCGCCGCCGACCGCTGCCTGATCCCATTCGACTGCGATGCCTTTTCCCGCCAGGCGCTCTATAACCTGAAAATAAACGCCGAAGAAATCCGCGCCGATCACAACCCCGATCTGTTCATCGAGGGCATCGTGGTCAATCAGTTCCAGGCCCGCGCCAGCCTGCCGACACGGCTGGTGGAGGAACTGAAGCAGGAAGGCCTGCCGGTGTTGTCGTCCCCGCTGTCTTCCTCCGTGAAAATCCGGGAGTCACATGATGCGGCGCTTCCCATGGTATACCTGGATCCACGCCATAAACTGTCGCGCGAATTCGAAGCCCTGTATCAGGAGCTGGCGCACAATGGGCGCCGGACCTAGCCAAGCCGCTCCGCAGCCAGGCGCGGCCTGCGCGCGCCGGGGTGCCCCTCCTTGAACCGTCTCAGTTCGCTGATGGCCAGCGGCCTGCTCAGCATCTGCCTGTTATCGGCCGAGTACTGGCTGTTGCTCAACGATGAGCGCGCCGAGCTCATCGACCGCCAGCATTACTGGGGCGAACTGAGCGCCGAACTGTTGCGGGTGCGGCTGCAAGCGTTGCTGGACCACTCCGCCCTGCTGGCGCAAAGCCTGGCCAACAGCCCGCAGCCGCGGGCGCTGGCCGAGTTGGCGCGCGGCACGATACGCGACGACACCCCGTTCGGCGGCCTGGGCATCGTCGAATACGTGCGCCCGGAACAGCGCGAAGCCTTTGAAAATCGCATCGCCAACAGCATACGCGTATTGCAGGACCGTCACCTGACACCCAGTCCGCGCCGCCCGCTGTATTACCCGGTATCCAGCTATCTGCCGGACGACAGCAATGCGCTGCCGCAGGGCCTGGACCTGGGCGGCATAGGCAATGCCCGCCGCAAGATGGACCTGGCGCGCCACAGCACCCAGCCGGTGCTGATGCCAACGGCCTTGCCCGGCAGCAACGGCAGCCGGCTGGACATCGTTGCGCGCCTGAACGACGACAATACCCTGTTGCTGCTGAACCTGCGCAAGGACAAGCTGATCCAGGACAGCCAGCGTGAACCCGGCACCTCCAGCCCGCTGCGCCATGTGCGCATCGTCGCCTGGGCCCAGGAGCAGCCGGACTCCCCGCTGCTGGACTCACAGCCCACTCAGCCGCTGCCGTCCGCGCCACCGCTGTATACCATCCGCCACAATCTAGGTGGCAACGAACTGCTGTTCGGTACGTACCCGCAGGACAATCTGGAGCCGCGACTACGGCTGACCCACTGGGCGGTGCTAGCCACCACCGCCGGCTTTCTGCTGGCGCTGTTCTGGCTGCAACAACGCCAGGCGCTATCCCGGAAGCGGATGCAGGACCAGCTCAAGCGCAGCCAGCAGCAACTGGAACTGAACACGCGCACTTTGCGCGAACAAATCAACGACCGGGTGATGTCGGAGCAGGCGCTGGCGCAAAGCGAGGCGCGCCAGCGCGCGATCCTGCAGGCCAGTTCCGACGCCATCATCCTGATCGACCACCGCGGCCTGGTGCTGCAGCTCAACCCGGCGGCGGCGCGCTTGATCGGCCAGTCGGCGGACATGATGCGCCAGTTGCCGATAGGCAAGCTGCTGGACGAGTTGCACGACCGCGATCCGGCGCGCAGCTTCGAACACATCGCCCAAGAACATGAAGGCCGTCCGTTCGAGGCCAATCTGCGCCGTAGCGACGAGCATCTGCTGCCAGTGGAGCTATCGCTGAGCCGAGTGACTTTGCCGGACGACTGGTTCTACGTGGTGGTCTGCCGCGACATCTCCATCCGCAAGGAACAGGAGGCCGCGCTGATCGAACTGAAAAACAGCCTGGCCGAACAAGTGGAGGTGCAAAGCCGCCAGTTGTCCGCGTTGCTGGACGCCAGCCCGATGGCGATGGCCTATATCGTGGACCGCCATCTGCTCCAGGTGAACCGCGCCTTCCTCGACCTGTTCGAGCACAGGGAAACCGAGATCCTGGGCCACAGCACGCTGCCGTTCTTTGAATCCCCGGAGCAATGGGAACGCACCGGCAAGGCCTTGTACAGCCTGCTCAACGACGGCAAGGTGGTGCAGACCGAGCAGCGGCTGCGCACCGGCACCGGCAAATTGTTCTGGTGCCGGCTATACGGCAAGGCCATCAATCCCTCGGTGCCCAAGCTCGGCACCATCTGGCTGTACCAGGACTTCACCGCCCAGCGCGCGCTGGAGGAAACCCTGCGCCACGCCAAGGTGCTGGCGGAGGAAACCAGCCGCGCCAAGACCGAATTCCTGGCCAATATGTCCCACGAGCTGCGCACGCCGCTGCACGCCATTCTCGGTTTCACCGAAATGGGGCAAGCCCGCTCGCGCGGGCAGCACGACGACAAGATGGAACAGTATTTCAGCCGCATCCAGAGCAGCGGCAACCGGCTGCTGACCCTGCTCAACGACCTGCTCGACCTGGCCAAGATGGAAGTGGGACGCATGGAATACACCATAGGCCACAACAATCTGTGCCAATGCCTGCGCGACATCTGCGACGAGATGACACCGCTGGCCGCGCTCAACGATGTCCACATCTACCTGAATTGCACCCCGGACAAGCTGGGCTCCGACATCGACCCCTTCCGCATCGGCCAAGTGATGCGCAATCTGCTGTCCAACGCCATCAAGTTCAGCCCTCACGGCGGGGAGATCCACGTCAATGCCGCGCTGCGCCAGGACGCGGAGCGGGAAAACGTGATCGTCACCGTGGAAGACGCCGGCCCCGGCGTGCCGGAAACGGAATTGGAAACCATTTTCGACAAATTCATCCAGAGCAGCAGCACCAAGACCGGCGCCGGCGGCACCGGTCTGGGCCTGGCCATTTGCCGCGAGATCATCACCGCCCACCACGGCCGCATCTTCGCCAGCAATCTGCCAAGCCGCGGCGCGCTGTTCACCTTCATCATTCCGCGCGTCAGCCCGGCCGGCGCCACGGAGGGTAACAACCATGCCCCACAAACTACTGCTCGTTGACGACGAACCCTTCAACCTGGAGCTGATGGCCGAGCTGCTGCAAGACGCCGGCTATGAGGTCACATTGGCGGAGGACGGCGAAACCGCGCTGGACATCTTGCAGCGCGAAGGCGAAACCTTCTCCACCGTGCTGCTGGATAAAATGATGCCGGGCATCAGCGGCTTCGACGTGCTCAAGCGCATCAAGGGCGAGCCGCGGCTGGAGTTCCTGCCCGTCATCATGCAAACCGCGATGGGCGCGGCCTCCAGCGTGCAGGAGGGCCTGGCCGCCGGCGCCTTTTACTACCTGACCAAGCCATTCTCCCGCGATATGCTGCTGGCCATCGTAGAAGCCGCCATCGGCCACTGGGACCGCTACGCCCATTTCCGCGAATTGGCCAATCTGCATGTCGACGCCTTGCGCCATTTGAACCAGGCCAGCTTCTCCTTCCGCAGCCACAAGGAGGCCCAGACCGTCACCGCCCTGCTCGCCAAGACCTGCGCCCAGCCGGAGCGGGTGGCCACCGGGCTGTTCGAACTCTTGGTCAACGCCATCGAGCATGGCAATCTCGACATCAGCTTCGATGAAAAAAGCCATTTCATCGCAGAAGGACAATGGGAGGCCGAACTGACACGCCGCATGCAGGACCCGGAGCGCGGCCAGCGCCAGGTTCGTGTCGATTTCAGCCGCGAACCGGATCATATGCGCTTCACCATCAGCGACATGGGCGCGGGCTTCGACTGGGAACGTTATCAAAATGCCGAACCGGCCTCGCTGATGTCCAGCCACGGCCGCGGCATCCTGATCGCGCGCAAACTGTCTTTCGACGGCCTCTATTACCAGGGGTGCGGCAACATCGTTGAAGCCCGCGTCAACAGCCAGCGTTGAAACCGCGTCAGGGCGGCTCCCCGCAAGCGCCGCGCGCGCGCCAATAGCGCCGCTGGCTGTCGCGCAGACAGCTCCACTCCACCCCGTCGCCAAACTCCAGCGTCAGCGCGCCATCCTGATCGGTGCGCAGCGCCGCGATGCCGGCCTCGCGCAAGCGGTTCAATACCGAAGGATGCGGATGACGGTAGCGGTTCAGGTAGCCGGCGCTGATCAAGACCACCTCCGGCTGCGCCGCGGCCAGCCAGGCCACGCCGGTGGCGGTGCGGCTGCCATGGTGGCCGGCCGCCAGCACCGTGCTGCGCAAGCGCAGGCCCGGCTGCGCGGCCAGCGCGCGCTCCACTGTTTCCGGCGCATCGCCGCTCAACAGCAGCGCATGCCGCGGGCCGGCCACCCGCAAGATACAGCTGCGCGCATTCTCGTCATTCGCCGGCGCCGTATCCGGCGGGCCCAGCACATCGAAGCGCACGCCGTCCCATACCCAACTCTGGCCGGGCCGGCATCCTTCGCCGCTCAGCCCCAGCTCCGGCAAGGACTCCGGCTGGCCGGCCAGCACCCTTCCCGGCGGCAAGGCCGCCGCCAGTTCCGCCGCCGCGCCATCATGGTCGCTATGGCGATGCGACAGCATCAGCAGGTCCAGGCGTCGCACCCCCAGCCCACGCAGTTGCGGCAGCAACACCCGGTCCACACCGCCCCAGCCGGTGTCGAACAACAGCGTGCGGCTCCGGGTCTGCACCAACACCGCCAGCCCCTGCCCCACATCCAGCATGGTGGCACGGAATGCGCCCGCCACCGGCGGAGGCGGCTGGTAGACCAGCATCGGCAATAGCATCAGCGCCGCCAAGCCGCGGCCAGGCACCCCGCGCGGCGCGATCAGCCACAGCGAGCCCCACAGCGCCAGCAAGAACACCGGCAACGGCGACCCCGCCACCGCCAAGCCCGGCGCCTGCGCCAGCCACTCCACTCCCAAGTAGAAACCGCGCACCAGCCACGCCGCCAGGTGCAGCGGCCACTCCAGCGGCAGCAGCACCGCGCCCAGCGCCAGCGGCGTCAGCAGCAGCGATACATAGGGAATCCCCAGCGCATTGGCCAGCGGCGACACCAGCGGCACGCCGCCAAACCACCACACCAGCGGCGCCAGCGTGCATACTCCGGCCGCCCACTGGCCGGCCAGCGCCGCACGCCACTTGCCCGGCGCGCGGCGGCGGGCGATCGCGCTGGCCATCAGGGCAGCCACCAGGCCGAAGGACAGCCAGAGTCCCGGCGCCAGCACACAGAAAGGATCCATCACCAAGACCACAGCCAGCGCCAGCCACCAGATGCGGAACGGCGACAGGCCGCGCCGCAGGCATAGCGCGCCCAAGCCGACGCCCAACATGAACAAGGTGCGCTGGGTGGGCACCGAAAAACCGGCCAGCAGCGCATACGCGGCCGCCGCCATGAACGCGCCCCCGGCCACCGCCAACCTGGGCGGCAGCCGGCGCGGCGGCCAGCGCCGCAGCAGCCAGGACAGCGCCGCCGCGCTCAGACCGGCCAGCATGGTGATGTGCAGGCCGGAGATCGAGATCAAATGGGTCAGGCCGGTGGCGGAAAATAGCTGCCAATCCTCGCGCGCCACCCGCTGCTGCGCGCCCACCGTCAATGCCGCAATCAGCGCCGCCTCCCGGCTGTCGCCCAATACCCGCTCGATGCGCGCCACCAGCGCCGCGCGCGCGCGGTCCACCCAGGCCAGCGCGGCGACGCTGTCATCCAGGCGGAGCTCGCCCTGGCCTAGCACGCCATTGGCCTGCACGCCTTCCGACCACTGCCATTGCTCGACATCGAAACCAAAGGCATTGACGGTGCCGCGGCTGCGCTTGAAGCGCGCCTCCACCCGCCAGCGGCTGCCGGAGGGCCACGTCCGCTGACGGTAATCGGTCAGCTGCACGGTTTGCGGCAGATTGACTCCATCCGTCAGCGTGCGCTCCACCTCCATCTGCAGTCGGGTGCCGTATTCGCCGGCGTAGGGCAAGCCACGCACCGCGCCGATAAACACCACCGGCCGCTGCTGCCAGGCTTCCGGCAATTGCTGGACCAGCCGCAGCTCCGCGCGCCAGGCAGCGTAAGCCAGCCCTAGCAGCAAAGCCGGAACCAGCGCGGCCCAAGGACGCAGCCGCCGCGGCAGGCAGGTCGCCAATGCCGCCGCGCCCACCGCCAGCCCAACGCAGCCGGCCGGGTCCGGCAAGTCCGGCAGCGCGGCGCACAAGGCGATGCCGCATAACAGAGCGATCAATACAGGCATGCCGGCCATCTTAGGCAGCGCGCCAAACCGCCGCAATCTATTAAACACATTCACTAAACACGGCCGCGCCAAACATGCAGAATGGTTTTCACGCCACCGCTTCGCGGCGGCCATAGCAGGAAAAATGGAAAAGTAGAACCAGTACTAATGCGTATTGCATTAAACGTCCACTGAACTACACCTAGGGCAAGCGCGGTGAAAACCGCGCCGCCACGGCCCGCTCCTTGCTGCCGCAGTCTCCGTGGCCGCGCGGCGCGCGGGCATGCCGCGGCCCCCTGCCTCTGACAATGACTTCATTCCGTTTTACTCGTCCGGCCAACATCCGGCGGACCAATCTCAAGGAGGAACTATGGACGCATACATGGGCACCATCACGGTCTACGGCTTCAACTACGCGCCGCAGGACTGGGCGCTTTGCCAGGGCCAGACTTATCAGATCTCGCAATACGAAGCACTGTACTCGCTGCTGGGCACGCTCTACGGCGGCACGCCCTCGCAAAACTTCAAGCTGCCCAATCTGACCGGTCGCATGCCCATCGGCACCGGTCCCGCCCAACCCACTTACAACTTGCCGGCCTACAATCCCGGCCAGTTCGGCGGCACCCAGAACGTGGCGCTTTCCGTGGCCAACCTGCCGGCGCACTCCCACACCGCTACCTCCATGGCGGTGACCTTCCACGCCGCCGGCACGCCGACGCCGGCCACGCCGGCCAGCGCGCCCAGCGCCAGCAACCCCTATCTGGGCGCATCCGGCGCCGGTACTGGCCTGGCCACCATCTGGTCCACCGCTCTGAACAACCCGGTGTCGGTGCAAGGCCTGTCCGCCACCGGCAATACTGACTTGACCGGCGGCAACACTCCGGTCAGCGTGCTCAACCCCTTCCTGGCGCTGAACTTCTGCATCGCCATCAACGGTCTGTACCCGGTTCGTCCATAATCAAAATACGCGGCTTAGCGCCGTCTCCGGCCGCCGCCATCGCAGATGGACGGCGGCCGCACTCCATAAGGGGAATCCACATGCTCGCCACCGTTCAAGCCGAAGACTTCATGCACCTGCTTGGCAAACACTGCATTTTCCGCAATCCGGAACATCCCGACATCGCGCTGCAGGTGCAGGCGGTCAAACTGCGTCCGCAGGCGCAATCACCCCACCAGAGCGCGCGGCGCACCCCTTTCGTGGTGGAGCTGGCCAGCGATGGCGCCACCGACATGGCCGACGCGGTGGGACAACTGGAGCTGCCGGCCACCGAGCACAGCACGGCGATACGGCTGGATCTGGTGTGGATAGGCCGGGTGATTCCGGCAGGACGTGATCCGGCGCGGGCGTATTTCCAGCTGCCGTTCAATTGAGCCGGACTGCCGACAGCCCATGGGCGGCCGGCGGACGGATAAAAAGGAAAAGACTCCGGCCGGGCGGCGCGCCCGGCAAAAATATTACAAGCCCACCCGCGCCTCGCCCTGCGGCGAATGGCGCTCCGGACGCCACACCAGCTTGTCGGCCATGTCGCCGGCTTCTTCCAGCACAAAACCCAGCTGGTGGTAAAGCCGCCGCGCCTGCACATTGCTGTGCCACACCACCACCGCCAGCGGCGCGCGCACTTGCCAGGCAGCCTGCTGCAGCCCCATCAGCACCTCCTTGCCATAACCCAGGCCGCGCACCTCCGGCGCCATGGCCAGGAAGATGATGCGCACCTCGTTGTGACCGAAATCCACCATCACCACGCCGATATTGGTACCGGTCTTCTCGATGACAAAGTGCATCGCGTCCGGGTAGTTATCGCCGGCGCCGCGCTGCAGCACCTGATATTGCTGCTCCTGCACCGTGCGTATCAATTCGTCTTCACCATCGATCAGTTGCAGATCGGGGCGCGCGCTGCGGTAGAGCTGGCCGATGAAGGCTTCGTCATTGTGGTGCGCCGGGCGCAGACGCAACCCGTCGGCCAGCGCCGAGGTATTCAAGAATGCGGACATGGTGAACGGCTCCTTTCCAAAACCTGTTGCAAGGCGCGCCGGCGGCGCGCCCTTGTCGTTCTACGCGCCAACGCGCGCATGGTCTTGCGAATCAGGCGAAACTCGGTCTTGAAACATGTTTACCATCTCGCGAGCCAGGGCGAGACAAGACGTTGCGGCTGAGAAAGCGGAATGTACAAGCGGTACATGAGCATTTCGAAGCGGGTTTCAACGCCCTTGTCTAACTATTCCGCCGACGCGCAGCAGATCGTACACAGCTTCTTGCAACCTGTTCAAAGTCTCGCGAGCAAGAGCGAGACAAGGCGAAAACAGCTGAGAAAGCGGAATGTACAAGCGGTACATGAGCATTTCGAAGCTGTTTTCAACGCCGTATCGCCGAAGCGCAGCAGACTTTGAACAGGTTCTTACAACCCGCCCTCCCGGCGGAAAACCGCCAGCAGCTGACGCAACCCTCGCTCCAGCAAACTGTAGCGCTCCCCCTGCAAACGCGCCACGCCGGCCAATTCCCGCAACGGCGCGCCGCGGCGCTCGCATTGTTCCAGCCGCACGCGGAAAGTGGCGGCCAAGGGCACCAGGCCATGCTCGCGCTGCTCGGTGGGTATCGGCCCGCCATAGGTGGACGCCAGCAAAGGCTGGTCCAGTAGCGGCAGATTGAGCCGGTCGATCTGCCCCAAGCGGCACTCCACCCCGAGGAATTCACCGCCATCGGCGACGAAGCGGGCGACATGGCCTGGCTTGAGGCCGGACAGCGCGGCTTCGTCGATAAACGCTTCGCCCTTGACGCCATCAGGCCCCACCACGTCCAACAGGCGCTCGCCTTCGGCCACCGCGGTGCCGGCGCGCAGCGCGTCGCTGACATCCACCGCGCGGCCGGCGAACGGCGCCGTCAACGTCAGGCGCGCCATCTGCTGGCGCAACGTGGCCACTTGTTCCTGCGCCACCTGCCATTGCTTGCGCAAGGCCGGGCCGCGCTGCTGCAGTTCCGGATCGAACGGCTGCTGCGCGGTCTGCCAGGCCAGGTCGCGCTCGCGGACGCTGGCCAGCGCCAATTGCGCCTCCAGCGACGAGGAATGCAGCCGCGCCAGCACCTGGCCGGCCTTGACGCTTTGGCCATCGCGCACCAGGGTTTCAGCCACCTCGCCGGCCGCCGGCGCGTACAGGCCTTGCGATTGCAAGGCGCCCAGCACCGCCGGGCTGGCCACTTCCCGCTGCCATGGCAGGATCAGCGCCAAGCTCAGGATCAGCAATGCCGCCGCGCTACGGCGGCTTTGCCGGCACCAGCGCAGATCGGCGCGGCGCTGCCACCACACCATCAGTTCACCGACGATGGGACGGGCGATGAACCAGCCCAGCTCCACCGCCAACAGCAGCAGGCCCAGCGCCTTGAAGAACAGGTGGTAGACCAGAAAGGCGATGGACAGGAACAAGACCAGCCGGTACAGCCAGGTGGCCCAGGCGAACAGGATCAAGCCGCGCCGCCGCGCCTCGGGGAAATGTTCCGGCACCGGGTCGTCCAAGCCCAGCAGCGCTTTGCGCAGCCGCCAGCGCGCCAGCGCGAAGGCGCGGTTGTGCAGATTGGGCAGGCCCAGGTAGTCGGCCAGCAGGAAGTAGCCGTCAAAGCGCATGAAGGGACTGGCATTGACCGCCAGCGTGGCCAGCCAGGTAGTGGTGGCCAGCAGGAACACGCCGGCGCGCAGGGGGCCGTCCGGCAGAAAGCTCCACAACAGCGTGGCCCAGGCCGCCAACACCAGCTCCGCCAGCATGCCGGCACCACCTATCAGCAAGCGCTGGCGCCGGCTATTGAGCTTCCAGGCGTCATTGGTGTCGGTATAGAGCACCGGCATCATCACCAGGAAGGCCACGCCCATGGCCGGTACCCGGCAGCCGAAATGGCGCGCGGTCAGCGCATGGCCCATTTCATGCAATATCTTGGCCAGGCTCAGCGACAGGCCGATGCCGATGGCGGCGCTGAGGCCGCCGTAGGCGGAGAAAGTGTGGGTGAATTCGTCCCAGCGCCGCGACACCAACGCCAGCGCCAGCAGCAGCACCCCGCCCATCGCCAACCAGAAGCGCGGCTGGAACAGCCAGCCGGTCCACGGCAGCAGGCGATTAAGCAAGGCCTCCGGCCGCAGCAGCGGCACCCGGAAGAACAGATAGTTCTTCAGCAGCCACATCGCATGGCTAGGCCGGCTCCCCTCGCGCAGCTGCCACAGCCAAGCGCTCTGCTCGGCGCTGGCGGCTTGCAGCAGTTGATGACGGGACAGGAACAGCAGCACGGCGTCGATATCGTCCGCGCCCAGTTGCAGCGTGGTGTCCGCATTGACCGCCTGCAGCACCGCCTCGGCGCTGCCCAGCTGCCAGCGCAACAGGATTTCGAAACTGGCCCAGCCCAGTTGGTAGAAGCGGTTGGCGCAGGGATCGTGCAAGGTCCAGCTGGGCGCGCCATCGGCTTGCACCGGGCCGGGATGCAGCGTCAGTTCCTGACGCAATGCGGGCAAGATGGAGGGCTTCATGCTCACCACCCCAGCCATTGCCGCGCCGCGGTCAGCGGCCGGCGCAGCGCGTAATAGATCAGCGGCACCCAGTCGCCGTAGACGCGGGCGGTACCCATCTGGCCCAGCCGCGGCTTGTCGCCGCCGACGAAGCGGGCTTGCAGCCGGTAGGCGAGCAGGCCGCCCTCTACCGCTTCCGCCTTGTAGGCGACGCGGATGATTTCCGCGTCGTAGGATTCGGTGGGCGATGCATTGGGGTAGAGGGTGATCTTGCCGCCGGGCGCCACATCGATGGCTTCCGCCGCCGGCAGCCAGGCGGCCAGTTCCACGTGGGCGGGATCGGCCAGCGTCATCACCCTTTCCCCCACCGTCACCGCCTTGCCCTGCCAGTCGTTGCGGTCGGAGAACACCACCACGCCGGCATTGGGCGCGGTGACGTGCAACCGTTGCAGTTCCAGGCCGGTGTATTCGGCGGCGATGCTTTTTTCTTCCAGCTTGGCGCGGTCCTGCGCCATCGCCAGCTTGCCCTTGTCGTCGGTGACCGCCAATTGGGCGCTGGCGCGGAAGCTTTCCTGCGCGGCGTCGCGTTCGCGCGCGGCCATCGCGAACTGGCCGGCCAGCGAGGTGGCGTCCAGGTCGAACAAGGCATCGCCGGCCTTGACGCGCTGATTGGGCTGCACCTGGATGCGATCAATGACGCCGCTGAGCGGCGCGCGCAGCAGCACCGGGTCCTGCGGCGCGACCTCGCCGCGCGCCAGCACGCTGAGGCGTATCGGCATGCAGGCCAGCAACAGCGCGGCGATGAGCAGCCGGCGCTGCTTGCGGCCGGGCCGCAGCCATTGCCGCGCCAGCTCGCGCCAGTCGCGGCGCGGCGCGAAGCGCAGCAGCGCATGGCCGTAGCCGTGCGCCAGTTCTTCCGCCAGCTTGCGTTCGTAATCGCTCCACGGCAGTTCGCGCGCCAGCAGGCAGGCGCCCTGTTCGCCCAGGCGCAGCCACAGCGCATGGGCCGGCAGCCAGGACGCCCACTCCTCGGCCAGCGCCGCCGGCAGATCATCGGCGACGATCAGCCGGCTGGTCTGCTCCGCGTCCGTCGCGCCCGGCTCCGCCAGATGACGGAACACGCGGGACAGCCATTGCATGTACGGCGCGGTGGGATCGAGTTCGGCCAGGCCGGACAGCGCCGCCACGTGGCGGTGCAGACCTTCGCGCCATACCGCCGCCTGGCGGTAGGGCAGCAATTGCTGGCTCTCGTTGACGATGATGAAACCCAGCTGCTCGGCGCTGACGGCATCGCGCGCGCGGTGCAGCAACTGCAGCAGGCCGGCCAGTTCCCGGCTTCTATCGGCGTGCCCCATGCACCGCCTACTTGAAGCTGGCCCAGCCGCTCATCCCCGGCAGCAGGCTGGCGCCCTTGCCTTCGATGACGCCCACCGCGAGGATGGACTGGCTGACCGGGTCGATTTGCGCGCCCAGGCGCTCGATCTTGGCCGGAAAGCTGGCGCCCAGCTCATCCACCGCCACGGTGAACTTGCTGCCGGGCTTGAGCGTGGCCAACCATTTGGACGGCACCAGCATGCGCAGTTCCAGCGCGCCGGAATCGACGATGTCCAGCACCGGGTTGCCCGGGCTGACGTATTGATGCACGGCGGCGACGCGGCGCGCCACGCGGCCGTTGAACGGCGCGCTGATCACGCATTTGCCCACTATGGTCTGCATATAGCTGGCATCGGCGGCGGCTTCCTTGGCCTTGCCCTGAGCCTGGGCCACATCCAGCGCGCCGGCGGAATTGAGCTTGGCCAGTTGATTGTTCACCTTGAGCAACTGGCTGGCGGCCTCCAGTGAGGCCTGGGATTTGCGCAGCTGGGCGCGGTAGCTGCCGCAATCGAACTGCACCAGCGGCTGGCCCTTGCTGAAGCTGCCACCTTCCGGCACCGGCAGCGCCGCGATCTTGGCGGCCACTTCGCCGGACAGGGTGACGGCGTTGCGCGCCATCAATTGCACGCGGATGCGGCCGTCGCTGGCATTGGTCACCGGCGCGGCCAGCGGCTTGGGCTTGGCCGGCGGCGTCGCCGCCTGGGCGCAACTGGCCGCCAGCAGGCAGGCCGCGGCCCTAAGTACCGTCAACCTCATGGCTTGCTCCCCGCCACCTGCCCCTGCCAACGCGTTTCCGCGCCCTTGAAGGCGGCGGCCAAGGCCGGCAGTTCATAGCTGGCGGTGCTTTCCGGCAGCGGATCCAGGCCCAGGCTGGAGCCCATCTGGCCATAGGCGTTCTGCAGATCGCCATAGCTCTGATACAGCCGCAGCGTGGAGAACACCGCGTTGGCGTCGGCCAGGATAGCCGGCAGGCGGCCTTGCACGCCGCTATCGGTTGCGTTGCGGTTCTGCACGTAGATACGCTGCTCCACGTCGTTGAGTTCCTGCTCCAGCGCGAACTGGCGCGAGCGGCCCTGCAGGTCCAGGTAAGCCACGTGTACCTGGGTCAGCACCGCCATGTTCAAGGCCATGCGCTGGGCCTTGGCCACTTGCAGCTGAGCGTCGGCGGCCTTGGTGATGGGGCCGGCGCTGAACAGATTGAGCAGGTTCCAGCTGACGCGCAGACCGGCGTCGCTCCAGGAGTTGTTGACCAGGAATTTATTGCTGTCGTAGTTCTGGCCAATGCTGAACTCCAGGCCCGGCAGCAGCTTGGCGATGGCCTTGCGGGTTTCGGTGACGCTGATGCGTTCGTTGTAACGCGCCTCGTTCAGCTCCGGCCGATTCAGCAAGGCCATTTCCTCCATCTGGCCCAGCTTCAGTCCCAGCGCCGGCGAAGGCAGGCCCTGCGGCACCGCCACCTTGAAATCGGTGCCCGGCTGCACATTCATGATGGCCGCCAGCTTGGGCTTGGCCTGGGCCAGCGCATTGCGGATCATGCCCATCTGACGGATCACGTCCAGCAGTTGGCGGCGGTAGTTCAGCGCTTCCAGTGGCGCGCGCAGTTTCTGCTTTTCCACCTGGCGCGCGTCTTCCAATGCGCGGTTGGTTTCAGCCAGCAGCGCATCGATGCGGCTTTCCAGCTGTTGCGCGCCCACCGCCTGCCACCAGGCTTCACGCACTTGCTGCATCAGTTGCTGCGCCACCTTGCGCTTG
Source organism: Chromobacterium sp. (assembly GCF_041912965.1). Classification (NCBI taxonomy): domain Bacteria; kingdom Pseudomonadati; phylum Pseudomonadota; class Betaproteobacteria; order Neisseriales; family Chromobacteriaceae; genus Chromobacterium; species Chromobacterium sp. The sequence goes on from NZ_JAYSGF010000046.1 coordinate 18,597, forward strand.
CGCTGCTGCAAAATCAGCATGCGGTCGGACTGCTGTTGCGCGGTGTAATAGCTGACGCCGAAATCCAAGACGTTCCAGCTCAGATTGAGGTCGGCGGTGCGGCTGCGCTTCTCCGAGGAGATGGACGGCACCAGCGATTGCTCGCCGGTGGCGACGTTCTGCGACGAGGAGGCGTTGTCCTTGTTGCGCGCGGTGTAGCCGGCGGCCAGCGCCAGCTTGGGCAGCATGTCCAGGCTGGACAAGTCCAGCTGGCGCTGCGCCATCGCCTCTTCCATCAATTTGACCCGGTAATCCAGGTTGTACTTCAGCGCGCGCGCCATCGCCTCCTGCAAGGTCACCGGCCCGGCCAGCGGCTCCTGGCTACCGAACATGGCCTGGCGGTCAGCCGCCAGCGTCGCCTGGCGATCGCCCAGGCTCATCGGCGTGGGCGTCACCGCGCAGCCGGTCAAGGCCAGCGCGGTCAGCGCCGCCAACACCGGATAAGCCCGGGATGCGCTCCCTTTGAATTGTCGAGTCATAGTGTCCCCTGAGTCTGATACTTGGATTACTTGTTGTTGATCTGTCCGCGCTCTCGCCGCCGGCGCCTCAAGCCACGTCCGCCGGCTGCAGCCATTCAGCCACTTGCTCGTCGAAGGCCGGCTTGCCGTGCTGGCGGAACTGCTCATGCAAGGCCGGCTTGCCGGATGCCGCCACTTTGTCTTCCGCCGCGGCGGCAGCCTGCTGGCCGCCACCGGATTTCAACTGCATATGCGTGACGCCACGATGGCCGTTCTGGTCGCTGACCGTCACTTCCAAGGACAGCGATTGGCTCCAGCCGGCCGGCGGCGTGCCGCTGAAGCGGCCGGTTTGCGGGTCGAACTTCAGCCAGGCCGGCAAAGGCTGGCCATTGCTCTGGCGTACCTGGATATTCAGTTGCGCGTCGGCGTTGCGAGTGATCACCGTGCCCGGTGGCAGGCTGAAATTGAAGCTTTGCCCGGCCTGCAACGGCCGCACGCCCAGATCCGGCATCACTTGCAGCGCCGCGCCGGCGCTGCCGCTCAGGCTGGACACGAAGGGCAGGCCGGCATTGCCGCGGCCAAACGCCTCGGTCGGTGTCGACGTGAAGCGGTCCTGGCCAAACTGGATCTGGAGGGGAATCGCCGTCTGCGGCCCGCTCAGCATCGCCGGCATCAGGCTGCCGACGCCACCGGAGCGGCCGATATTGCTCACCGCCGCCAACACGATATTGGGCGTGATGGGGCCGACATTGATTACCGATGCGCTGGATGGCGCCGCCGGCACGGGATCCGCCACTGGCGGCATCACAACCACCACTTGAGCGCTAAGCTGATACGCTGGCGCCACCGTTTGCTGCTGGGTCACGTTGCCGGCCAGATCCGCCGCGGCGCCGGCCTTCAACGCCAAGGCCACGCTGCCGCTGCCGCTAAGACCAAGCAGTTGCACAACATAATGACTGTCGCTGATCCGTACGATGCTGCCGATGCTGCCTTTCGCGCTGCCGCTGGTAATCAGGCTCAGATCACTGGCGCTCAAGCCGGTGATCGGCTTGCCCAACACCAGCTCGTAACGCACGCTGCTGGCCGAGGTATTGGCCGGGTCCAGACGAGTGAAAGACTGCACCGTCGGCGGCTGGGTATCCACGGTCACGTTGACAGCCGTGGACTGTGCGCTGAGATTGCCAGCCGCATCCGTCGTCGTCGCGCGCAGGCTGTGGTTGCCGTCCGCCAGCGGGCTGCTCAGGTTATAGCTCCACACTCCGCTGCCATCCGCCGTCGCCGTGCCCACCGCCACGCCATCCACGTATACCGTCACCGTGCTGCCGGCCTCCGCCGTGCCGGTGATCGTCGGCTGATTGTTGCCGGTGATGCCGTCGCTATGGCTGGAACCGGTATCGGTGGCGCTGCTGAGGCCGACGCCGCCCGGCGCGGCAGGCGCGCTGGTATCCACGGTGATGCTGCGCGAGCTGGATTGGCCGCTGACATTGCCGGCCGCATCCGTCGCCGTCGCGCGCAGGCTGTGGTTGCCATCGCTCAGGGCCGTGGTGATGTTGTAGCTCCAGGCGCCACTGCCATCCGCGGTGGTGGTGCCCACCGCCGTACCATCCACATACACCGTCACCGTGCTATTGGCTTCAGCCGTGCCGGTAATCGTCGGCTGATTGTTGCCGGTGACGCCGTCGCTATGGCTGGAACCGGTATCGGTGGCGCTGCTCAGACCGACGCCGCCCGGCGCGGCAGGTGCGCTGGTATCCACTGTGATGCTGCGCGAGCTGGATTGGCCGCTGACATTGCCGGCCGCATCCGTCGCCGTCGCGCGCAGGCTGTGGTTGCCATCGCTCAGGGCCGTGGTGATGTTGTAGCTCCAGGCGCCACTGCCATCCGCGGTGGTGGTGCCCACCGCCGTACCATCCACATACACCGTCACCGTGCTATTGGCTTCAGCCGTGCCGGTAATCGTCGGCTGATTGTTGCCGGTGACGCCGTCACTGTGGCTGGAGCCGGTATCGGTGGCGCTGCTGAGGCCAACGCCGCTGGGTGCGCTGGGCGCACTGGTATCCACGGTGATGCTGTAAGCCGTGGACTGGCCGCTGGCGTTGCCGGCCAGGTCGGTCGCCGTGGTGCGGATACTGTGATTGCCGTCGCTCAAGGGGGAGGTGATGTTGTAGCTCCACGCGCCGCTGCCGTCCGCGGTCGCCGTGCCCACCGCCGTGCCGTCCACGTATACCGTTACCGTGCTATTGGCTTCCGCCGTGCCGGTAACCGTCGGCTGATTATTGCTGGTAATGCCGTCGCCGTGGTTGCTGCCGGTATCCGTCGCCGTGCTCAAGGCCACGCCAGACGGCGCCGCGGGCGCGCTATTGTCTATCACCACATTGAAAGCGCCGGACTGGCCGCTACTGACGCCGCCGCTGCTGACCACGGCGGTGATGGCGTGCGCGCCGGAACTCAGGCTGGACACAAAGCTATAACTCCATGCTCCGCTGCCGTCGGCGGTCACGCTGTCGATCAGTACGCCGTCCACGTAGATCCGGACCGTGCTGTTGGCGATCGCGGTACCGGTGACGGTGGGCGTGGCGTTGCTGGTGACGCCGTCGCTATGGCTGCTGCCGGTGTCGGTGCCGCTGGTCAGGCCGGAGACGCTGGGCGGCATCAGCTGCATGTCGATATTGCGGGTGACCGCGGCGCTGTTCTTGGTCCCGTCGTTGACGGTGAAGCTGACGGTGCGGGTGGCGGTGTTGGGCGAGCCGGCGGTATCGATGTAAGTGACCGCGCGCAGCGCCGCCTGCCATTGCGCCAGCGTAGCCGTCGCGCCGCTGGACGTCAGCGTCAGCACCCCGGTGCCGCTGTTGTAGCTGGCGCTGATGTTGCCGAAGGTGGTGCTATTGGTATTGCTGAAGGCCAGCACGTCCTCGCCGCTGTGGAAATTGCCGGAGATGGACACCGTGGCGCTGGCCAAGGTGGTGTTGTCCAGATCCGACACGGTCAGGCCGCCGTCCACCGGCGTGGCGGCGCCGCCCACCACATAGGCGCCGGCGCTGCCGGTGGTGGTGGCGATAGGCGTTTGATCCGTGGCCGTCACCGTCACCGTGCGTGTTACCGTCGCGCTGTCCTTGCTGCCGTCGTTGACGCTGAAGCTGATGGTGCGGGTAGCGGTATTGGGCGTGACCGCGCTGTCGGTGTAGGTCACCGCGCGCAGCGCCGCCTGCCATTGCGCCAGCGTCGCCGTGCCGCCGCTGGAAGTCAGCGTCAGCACCCCGGTGCCGCTGTTGTAGCTGGCGCTGATGTTGCCGAAGGTGGTGCTATTGGTATTGCTGAAGGCCAGCACATCCTGGCCGCTCTGGAAATTGCCGCTGATGGACACCCTGGCGCTGGCCAGCGTGGTGTTGTCCAGATCGCTGACCGAGATGCCGGCATCCACCGCCACCGGAGTGGACGTGGTGTTGTCGCCGGCGGTGAAGGCGGCGCTGCCACCGCTGGTGGTGGCGATAGGCGTTTGATCCGTGGCCGTCACCGTCACCGTGCGCGTGACCGCCGCGCTGTCCTTGCTGCCGTCGTTGACGCTGAAACTGATGGTGCGGGTGGCGCTATTGGGCGTGACCGCGCTGTCGGTGTAGGTGATGGCGCGCAAGGCCGCCTGCCATTGCGGCAGCGTCGCCGTCGCGCCGCTGGAGGTCAGCGTCAACACCCCGGTGCCGCTGTTGTAGCTGGCCACGATGTTGCCATAGAGACTGCTATTGGTATTGCTGAAGGCCAGCACGTCCTCGCCGCTCTGGAAGTTGCCGCTGATGGACACCCGGGCGCTGGCCAGCGTGGTGTTGTCCAGATCGCTGACGGTGAGGCCGGGGTCCACCGCCACTGGAGTGGAGGTGGTGTTGTCGCCGGCGGTGAAGGCCGCGCTGCCGCCGCTGGCGCCGGCGATCGGGGTCTGGTCGGTGGCGGTCACCGTCACCGCGCGGGTGACGACGCTGCTGCTGGCGCTGCCATCATTGACCTGGAAGCTGACGGTGCGGGTGGCGGTATTGGGGGTGATGGCGCTGTCGGTATAGGTCACCGCGCGCAGCGCCGCCTGCCATTGCGCCAGCGTGGCGCTGCCGCCGCTGGAGGTCAGCGTCAGCACCCCGGTGCCGCTATTGTAGCTGGCGACGATATTGCCCATGGTGCTGCCGTTATTGGTGAAGGCCAACACGTCTTCGCCGCTCTGGAAGTTGCCGGTGATGGACACGGTGGCGCTGACCAGGGTCGGGCTGGCGCTGTCGGTGACGGTGAGACCGCCATCCACCGCCACAGGAGTGGAGGCGGTATTGTCGCCGGAGGTGAAGGCTGCGCTGCCGCCGCTGGGGGTCACCACCGGCACCACGGCGACATTGACGGTGGAAGCCAAGGCCAGCGTGGTGGTGTCGACGCCGCCATTGCTGGTGCCGCCGTTGTCCTTGACGCTGGTCAGCGTCACCACGCGGTTGCCGGCGGTGGGGCTGCCATTGCTGTCGCGGTAGCTGATGCCGTTGATCACGCTGGCCGCGGTGCTGCCGGAGATGCCGCTGCTGCTGATGGAGACCGTGGCGGTGCCGCCGCTGAGCGATACGGTCACGCTCAGGCCGTTGCCGCTGGTGGTGACCGAGTTGCCATTGCTCAGCGCCACATTGCTGCCGTCTATGGACAGGATTTCGCTGCTGCCGTCATGCAGGCCGGACACCGTCAGCGTCAGCAGAATGATGCTCTGGCTGGATTCGATCGCGCTGACGCTGGCGCCGCTGAACACCGTTACCGCGGAGCCGCCCATCGCGAAAGTCGGGTTGCTGGCGGTGGCGCTGGTGGTGGGCGCGTCGTTCACCGCCGCCACCGCCACCGTCACATTGCTGCTGCCGGTACCGCCGCGGCCATCGTTGACGCTGACATTGACGGTGCGAGTGGAAGTATTCGGATCGTTGCTGCTATTGCTATAGGTCAGCGCCGCCACCAGGGTGCTCACCCGGGCCGCAGTGGCGTTGCTGTTGAAGTTGACGATCAGGTCATGGCCGCCGACGCCGTCGCCATTGCTGGCGATCACGCCGATGGACACGCCGCCCACCGTCACCACGCTGCCCACGCTGGTGCCGCTGGACAAGGTCACCGTGCCGCTGGTGTCCACGCCCAGCACATCCTGGCTGCTCTGGCCATTGGCGGAGATGTGCACGGTCAGATTGCCGCCGCTGAAATTGGGGGTGTCGCTATCCGTCACCGTGGCCGCGGTGCCGGTATCCAGCTTCACCGCGCCGCCCTTCTCGGTGAAGGTGGAACTGTCGCCGTTGAGGTTGCCTATCACCGGCGCGGCGTCCGCCGCCACCGTCACCGTCTTGGTCACCGCGCTGCTGTTGATCGCGCCGTCGTTGATGGCGAAGCTGATGGTGCGGTTGCCGGTATTCGGCGTCAGCGAGCTGTCGGAATAGGTAACCGCGCGCAGCGCCGCCTGCCATTGCGCCAATGTCGCCGTGGCGCCGCTGGAGGTCAGCGTCAGCACCCCGGTGCCGCTGTTGTAGCTGGCGACGATATTGCCCATGGTGCTGCCGTTGTTGGTGAAGGCCAGCACGTCCTCGCCGCTGCGGAAATTGCCGGTGATGGACACCGTGGCGCTGGCCTGGGTCGTGCTGTCGGAGTCGGTCAGGGTGATGCCGCCGTCCACCGTCACCGCGGTACCGGTGCCGCTGCTATAGGCGCTGGAACCGCCGCTGGCGGTCAACGTCGGCGCGAAGCCGAAATTGATGGCGTTGATGGCGCCTATGCCTATCATGCCGGTCACATTGTGGCCGCTGGCGGCCAGCACCCGGAAGGAATCGATGCCCTGGAAGGCGCTATTGCCGGACACATTGAAAGTCACCAACGAGCCGCTGCCTTGCAGCACATCGCCCACGTTCAGCGTCAGCGTCGCGCCGCTGACCGCCACGCCGTTGATATAGCCGACCAATTGCAGATTGCCGCCGGAGGTAGCGGAATCGTAGCCATTCAGCACCACGCCGATGGAGTTCAGCGTGAAGCGGCTGCTGTCGTTGGACTTGACGCTGAAATAAGAGATGGGAATGGTGCCATCGCTATAGCCGTCCACCGTTTCCGTGGTCACCGCGCCGGCCTTTTCGACAATGATGGTCTGACCGCCGTTATTGGTGGAGCCCAGTTGCAGCGAAAAATCCCAGCCTTGCAGGTTGCCGGCGTTCACCGTACTACCGGAGGGGTTATAGGTGTTGCCATCCGAGGTGCTGAAATCGGTGGTGCCCGTCACCGGCCGCGCCAACAGGGCGTCGTAGCTGAAATGCAAGGCATCCACGTCGATATGGCCGCTGCTGCGTTCCAGCGTCCAGTCTCCGCCCAGCTTCGCCGCGCCGGTGGCATCGGTGGACGCGGCCACGTCGGCATGGGTATAGCGGGACAGCGCGCTGACAAAGGCCGCGCCGCTGCTGCCGGCGGCGATGTCGCAGCCGTAGAGCAGGATGTCGCCGTCCGGCCGCAAGGATTGGCCTATGGTTTTCAGGTCCGCCTGGCGGCTGTCCAGCTTGGTCGTGGTCAGCTCATTGCTGCCCAGCATCAGGTCCGCGCTCTGACCATGGGAGATGATGTGAATGGCGGCGTAGCCATGGTGGGTTTTGGCCCACTCGGCGATCTGGCTCAGGCCATCCTTGCCGGCGTCCAGCACCACCACCTCCATGCCGGCGGGCACCTGCGCCACCAGGCTCTGGTAATTGACCACATTGGATTCGATGAACACCACCTGCTTGGGAGGCTGCGCCGGCGCCAGTATCGCGGCGATTTTATCGGCCAGACGCTCGGCCGGCATTTCACGCGGCGCGGCCGGCGCATCCGGCTGGGCGCGCTCGGCCGGATGCGGCACATCCGCATGCGCGACGGCGGTGGCGGCCGGGGGCCCCCCCGCCCCCGCGCAACACAACCAGGGCGCCCGGGCGTGCAA
>NZ_JAYSGF010000046.1:26043-31223 GCF_041912965.1 Chromobacterium sp.
GGGCGCAGGGGGGGGGGCGGGCGCGGCTGTTGGGGCAAAACGCGATGGCGCTTGGGGGGTGGAGCCGGTGGCCGCCACCGCGCCGTCGAACATCAACCTGGGCTCCAGGGCCTGCAATAACAGGCGCGAGCGCTTGGGTGCCGGCGTCTTCTTGTCACTACCTTGCGATTGCCCCGCTGATTTCCACCATCCCATCTCGCTCTCCCGGATTATTTCAACTCAGCGCCCAGATCGCACCACGCTCGCGCCCTACTTCCAAAAAGCTGCTTAGCGGATTAAAACCTAGAATCAAAGCAAAAATAAATGACAATTAAATAAATCAAAATCAGTACAATAAATTAGCAAACAGCACAGCATGCAAGCTGACAAAAGCTGTCAAACGCCAAAACGATGCTTCCCTCATTAAAAATAGTTGTTCCTCATGCGAAGCAAGCTAAGTGCAAATACGTAGTTCAGCGAATATTTCATGCATATCGGTAGTAAATCCGCCGCCGGCTTGCCCTGGACCGCGCCATCCCGTATCGTTCCAGCGCCGTTTTCACCAAGGATTTGCCGACATGCCCGCCACCCCGCTGTATTGCGCCGCCGCCGCGCGCCAGGATGCCGCCCGCGCGCTGGCCGAGCGCTTTGCCCTGCCGCTGCTGACGCAGAGGCCCGAGCAAGGCTATTGGCTGGAATTGGGCGAGGAGCGGCTGGAACTGCTGACCACCGGCAAGCACGGCGCGGTATATGCGGAATTCGTCGAGGGCGCGGCCAAGCACCGCCGCGAACAAGGCGGCGGCCGTGGCCAACCGGTGGCCAAGGCCATAGGCCTGAAAGGCGCGAAGGAACTGCCCTATGTGGTGGACGCCACCGCCGGCCTGGGCCGCGACAGCTTCGTGCTGGCCGGGCTGGGCTGCCGCGTCACCCTGGTGGAACGCTCGCCGGTGGCCGCCGCGCTGCTGGCCGACGCGCTGCAGCGCGCCGCCGGCCACCCGGACACCGCCGACATCGCCGCGCGCATGCATCTGGTGCACGCCAGCTCCATCGCCTGGCTAGCCTCCCTGAACGAGGCCGAGCGCCCGGACGTGGTGTTCGTCGATCCGATGTTCCCGGACACCGACAAGAAAAGCGCCGCCGCCAAAAAGGACATGCAGGCCTTCCAGCAGGTAATAGGCGACGATCAGGACAGCGCCGCGCTGCTGCAAGCCGCCATCGCCGCGGCCAAGAACCGCGTCGTGGTGAAACGGCCGCGGCTGGGCGCGGCCATCGAAGGCGTGAAGCCGTCCGCGGTGCTGGACGGCAAGTCCACCCGTTTTGATCTTTACGTGATCAAGGCCTTGCATCCAATTCAGGGCTGACGCCATCGGGCGCTTGCGCCCTCTCCTTCATCCCATAATCCCGCAACACCGCCGCCACCCGCAGCCGGTAATCGGCGAACAAGGCCTCCCGCCCCTGCCGCTGCGCCGCGCGGTGCGGCTCCAGCCGCCGCCAGGCCGCCACCGACGCCTCGTCGCGCCAGAACGACAGCGACAACATCTTCTCCGGCCGGTTCAGGCTGGCGAAGCGCTCGATCGACAGGAAACCGTCCGCCTCCGCCAGCTCCCGCCCCAGGCGCTCCGCCCAGCCCAGATAACCGTCCCGGCCGCCTTCGGCCAGCTCCACCTCGAAAATCACCGCAATCATTCCGCTCTCCCTTCCTTGCCATAAATGCGCACCCGCGCGTTGGGCAGCCGGCGAAAACGCGCCGCCGCCGTCAAGTCTTGCCAATCCGGCCGCGCCGCCGCCAATGCCGCCAGGCCGCCGCGCGCGATCTCCAGCGCCAGCGCCTGGCCCGGGCAGGCATGCCGCCCGGCGCCGAACATCAAGGCCTCGCCCGGCCCGGCCGGGTCCAAAGCCGCCGCCGCCAACACCACCAGTACCGAAGCGCCGGCCGGCACCGTCTGGCCGCCATAGGACCAATCCCGCGCAACGAAACGCCGGGTGTTGTGCAAGACCGGGTCCCGCAAGGCCAGCCCATCCCACTCCGCCGCCGCGCCCGCCGCCAGCGGCCGGCCCTGGGCCTGATGCCACACCGCGGCGGCGAACAGGCCGGCGCCGGCGTCCAGGCTCTGGAACAATAGGCCGATCACATTCGCCGTCAGCGTCGCCTCATCCGGCGCCAATTCATTCCTCAGCTCAGCCAGCATGCCGTCGGCTCGTGGCAAGGCCTCCGCCACTCGCGCCTGCAAAGCCGTCAACGCCTGTTCTCCGCACGCCAGCGCTTCAGCGTCGACATCCGCGGCCAGCGCTTGCGCCACCGCCCCAACCTCCGCGACCAAGACCGGCGCATCCGCCGCCTGCAGACCCAGCAAGCCGGCCAGCGTCAGCACCGGCAGGCCCTGCGCCATCCGGTCCAGCACCTCGCCGTTCAACGGCTCGCGCGCCAGCCAGTCCCGCGCCAGGCTTTCCGCCAAGCGCCCGGCCTCCGCGCCCGCCACCGTCGCCAAGGCCCGGCTCAAGGCCGCCTTCAGCGCCGGATGGCGCGGCGCCTCGCTCATCCGCGCCCACAGACAGAACGTGCGCGCCAAGCCGCCATCGCCCAATTGCGGCGGCGCCGCCGGTTCCAGCGGCCGCACCCGGCACTCCGGCGCGGCCAACACCGCCTGCGCCGCCGCATGGCCGGCCGCCACCCACAAGCCCAGGCCGGCGTCAAAATACAGCGGCCGCCGCTGCGCCAGGTCCTGATAATAGGGATAGGGATGGGCGTGAGTCACCGCCGCCAGCGGGTCCAAAGGCCAAGCACTCATGCCGCCTCCGTCAGGTAAAGCCGCCGCGTCAGCTCCACGCAGCGGGCACGCGAACTAGCCGCCCGCTCATGCGGCGCAAACGGCGCCGCCACCCCGTCCAGCGCCGTCACCGCCCAGGCCAGGCGCTCGCGCCGGGCCGGGTCCAGAGCGGGCCGGCTTTGCCGCTCGGTCAGCGCGTCGATCAAGAACACCAGCGCCTCCTTCTGCGCAATCTCCCCCGGCAAGCCGGCGCGGGTGCACACCCCGTAGCCGCCGGCCAGGAAATCCCGCCACGCCGCCTCCCAATCCGGCTCCGCCTCGGCGCGCGGCAGTTCCAGCGCCGCCAGCCCAGCGCGCCACTGCCGGCCGAAACAGGCGCGCAAGCGCTCCGGCTCGCCGTCCAAGGCCAGCGCCTGGCCCAGCCAGCACAACATGCCCTGCGGATACCAGGCCGACTCCGCGCTCAGCGCCGCCGCGCCCATGCAGGACGCCACCTCCCCGCTCTGCGTCAGCCGGTAGGACGGCCATGGCGCCGCGCCGGCCCGCTGCCAGCCGCGCAAGGTGTCCAGGCTCACGCCGCTGCGCGCCAACAGCTCCGGTTCCGCCAGAAAATGACGGCGCAAATAGTCCAGCAAATCCTCCACTCCCGCTCTCCTTGTTCAAGCTTGACGATGGGTTTATCGTAGCCGGCGGCATCCGCCAAAGTTTCAGCCGAGGATGAACCATGCTTGCAGCCCCGCACGACCGCATACCCGACATCAGCCGCCTGGCCAGCCTGCTGGCCGACCCCGGCCGCGCGCTGATGCTGCTGCTATTGCAAGACGGCCGCCTCTACCCGGCCAGCGATCTGGCCCAGGCCGCCGGCCTGTCGCCGCAAGCAGCCAGCAACCATCTGGCCAAGCTGCTGCATGGCCAGGCGGTGCGGGTGGAACAACGCGGCCGCCACCGCTATTACGGCCTGGCCAGCCCGGCCATCGCCCACGCGCTGGAAGCACTGTCCGCCGCCGCCGGCGAAAACCGGAGCGCGGTGCGCCCCAAGGGCAATGCCGACATCCGCCTGGCGCGCAGCTGCTACGACCACCTGGCCGGCCGGCTGGGCATCGCCGTCGCCGACTTCCTGCAACAGCAGCAACTGCTGCAACGGCGCGAGGAGCGCGAGTTCGCGGTGACGCCGGCCGGCGCGGACTGGCTGGCGGCGCGGCTGGACATTCAACTGGCCGGCATCGCCCGCCCGCGCCGGCCCTTGGCGCGCGCCTGCCTGGACTGGAGCGAACGCCGCGACCACATCGCCGGCAGCCTGGGCGCGGCCTTGTGCCAAGCCTTCTTGCAGCGCGGTCTGACCGAGCGCCGCAGCGACAGCCGCGCCTTGCGGATCACGCCGGCCGGTTATGCCTTCTTGAAGCAGGAATGCGGAGTGGGCAGCGAGCAGCTGCAAGGGGAATAAGGCGGTTTGGTGGCATCGCCAGACGACGCCACCCACCCGGCAAACAGGCGGGCGGCGTTACCCGCCGTGACGACTTAGTGCTTGCGACCGAAGCGTTCTTCCAATTGCCTGCGCCAGATCCTGCCCTCATGCGTGCGGTGGTAATGGTCCACATAAGGGAAGACCTTGAGGTGCAGCGCGCTCAGCAACAGCGCGTGTTCCAACAGATTGAAGAAGCCTATCCAGTAGCCACGGCCGTCAATGTCGTCAAAGTCGATATCTCGGGCGATGCGGCTGAGCAAGCCGCCCCCGGCATAGGGCTGGTTGTCCTTCAGCCATTGCAACAAATGGCCAGCGCATTCGCGGCCATAGGCGACATTGGCGGCAAAGTCGTCATTGGGAGCCGGCATTTGCCAGTAATGCGGGTAGCTGCGTTCTGGCAGATAGCTGACGAAGGGAAGCAGGGTGTCTTGTAGCTCGGGAGCCGGCAGTTTGTAGCGGCGGCGGCGGGGGAAGGCTTGAGGCTGTTGCATGGTGTTTCTCCTGTAATGACACAAGATGAAGCACCTGATCCCAAGTTAAGAGGGAACAGGATTGGCGTCTAAACAAATCAAATCGTCTTTAAGTGCCGACTCATAGTCCACCATGCGCCTGCCAAATGGCGCGGCCATGGTAAAGCAGCCCGCGCTGTATCCAGCGAGGGCCAGTTGGTTTAAGCGGACGGGACGCCAATCCCGTGTGCCGCATGTGGGCGGCAACGTGGGGATTGTTGCCGAGGGTGGGTCTTGGGTCAAGCTGGGGTGGTGGCTTCCACCCGGAGTGGGAGATGTGTAGCCGCTGGGGGATGAGGATGGGAGTTGCCCGCCGGCTTGGCGCGCACGGGTGTTGCAGTGTGGAGGTTCAGACTGCGCGGGCCGCCGGCCCAGCCCCGCTGAAACACCCCACCCCATATCCCGGGGGTGAAAACATTGTTAATCCCGCGCCACCGCCACCCCGGTTGGGGGTTGGCC
>NZ_JAYSGF010000046.1:31233-37119 GCF_041912965.1 Chromobacterium sp.
GGGGGGTTTGTGTGTGGTTGTGCCCGGGGGGGTTGGCGCGCGGGGTTTTGCATGTGTGGTGTTACACCGGGGGGGGGCCCCGGCAAAGCCCAGTCTGAACCTCCACACCGCTTAGCCGGGCTTAGAACAGATTGTAAAGCCGGCTCATCGGCAACGCGGTTTGCGGTTTCGAATCCGCAAGCACACCATCCACCGTGACCGCCAGTGTTCCTGGATCGACCTCGACTTTTTCGGGCACCGCGGCATTGAGCACCATATTATGCCGTGTGATCTTCCGGGTATCGCTGACGGAGACGAGCTGGTTAACCAGCCCTAATCTCACCACCGTTCCTGCCTCGAAGGCGGCCTGGGAAACGAAGGTCAACGCCTGGCCACGCGCAGCGGGACTACACTGCATGGGTTGGCTATTGGCCACCGCGGCGGCGACATCGCCCTGATGGCTGGCGGCAATGTGGCCACCCACCAGCACCGTGCTCGGCCGCACGCCAAAGAACGCCGGGTCCCACAGCACCAGATCGGCGCGCTTGCCCACCTCGATACTACCGACCTGGCCAGCGATGCCCAGCGCGCGCGCCGGGTTGATGGTGGATTTGGCCAGATAGCGTTTGACACGAACGTTATCATTCTCGCCCACCTCCTCTGGCAGTGGACCGCGCTGCTGCTTCATCACATGCGCCAGCTGCCAACTGCGGCGCGCCAACTCGCCAATGCGTCCCGGCGAGCCATTGCCGGAAGCGATGATGGGTAGCGCGCCGATATCATGCATATACTGCTCCGCGGCCACGATATTTTTCGCGGTCAACTGCTCAAGCAGAGAATCAAACTTCTCGCCCTGCAAGCCATTGGCCAAGCGCACCGAATCGGCTTGTTCGACCAGCGAGTCAGTGGAATAGGCCAGGCTCGAGGCGATGGAAACCGGGAACATCTTGGCAAACGTGGCGGCTCGCAAATTGTCCACATGTCCGCCGCCATGGCCGGAACCGCGTACCAACAAGGTGGCTCTGTTCTTGATGACCGCCAGCGTCTCATCGATATAGCCGTAGCGGCTGAGAGAGTCGGACTGCAACCAACAAGGCACGTCGTGCTTGTCCGCCACCTCCAGAGCAGTATCAATACTGGCAGGCGTGCTTTTCCATTGCTCATGCAGCATCAAGCCGGCGGCGCCATCCTGTAACAAAGTCTCGCTACGGTTGCCTTTCTCCTCCGTCGTCTTGCCGATCAACATGAAGTTAAGCGGCAGGCCATCCAATAAGCGCAGACCATGCGCTAATTGCCCGGCCCCCAGATTGCTGGTGCTGGCCATGCCGCCAGCCACCGTGCCCAAACCGCTGCCGGCCAGGGTGGTGACGCCGGAGCACAGCGCGGCTGCAGCGCTGTCCGGGTTCAAGGACGGCGCATAACAATCCACCGCGCCCGCGGTGACTATCATGCCGGCCGCCTGGATCACCTGGGTGTCCGACCCAATCACCAATTGAGGATTCACCCCACTTTGAAAATGCGGATTGCCGGCCTTGCCAATGCCGATGATGTAGCCATTTTTAATGCCAATGTCCGCCTTGATGACGCCCGAGACGGCATCAAGAATCACCGCATTGGCCAGCACCAGATCAGGGCTATTCTCACTGGAGTCCGATGGCGTGCCAGCATAGCCCACAGTGACTTCTTCACCGTAAACCGCATAGTCCTTTTCCACTTCAATCAGCAGATTGGAGTCGGCCAGGCGGATGCGGTCGCCGGTACTGGGGCCGTAGTGCTGGACGTAATCTTTGCGTGTCAAAACAACCGACTTATTATCAAATGTAGACATAATTTTTCAACTACCAGGCTAAAGTGTATCCATTAATTGAAATGATTAGGTGTTTCAAGCCGCAGAGTCTGAGCTAACAATTTTCACCAGCACTACCGCTATAGAGACTTCAGGTTCAAAGAACAGGACATCGCCAGCCAGAATATCCAAGCGATACCCGTATGTTTGATTTCTCTCAAACAGCAGATGACTATTGACCTCAAAAAAATGCTCATGAGAGCCAACCCCAATCAATCGATCTCCATCATTCGTCACCACAAGGGATACTGTTTCTTTTCCCTCGTTAATAATAATATTTTCTTTGGACAGCAAGATTTCACCAGGTATCATGACCTTAGCCTCTTATTGACTCAGTTTGGGGATGGGATCGAAAACGGTGATGGTGGTCATGCCGCTGGGCAAGGTCACATCCACCGCTAGGTTTTTAATCAGAGAGTCCACTCCATCGAGCACTTGGTCCGACCTCAACAGCTCTTTAGCGCCTTGCTTGATTTTTGCGGCCGTGGCCTCGGGTTTACGCGCCTCTTCCAGAATATAATTGCTGATCACAGCCACCGCTTCCGGATAGTTGAGTGGTTCATTACGATCGAGCTGCTTCTGAGCAAGGCCCGCGGCGATGGAAATAGAGAGCTGAGACGGCATTGGGCTTCCTTCTTGAAATACGCTATTAAGCGATACCATGGGCGGAGGACAAGGGGGGCACGGGTTGGGAGTCGGATTATTGTTTGGATCGTTTAGCGCGGTGAATATTTTTTCCGCCTCCCCCTTCAGGGAGTCAGTATTTCCCCCATTGGCCG
Organism: Chromobacterium sp.; assembly: GCF_041912965.1. Lineage (NCBI taxonomy): Bacteria > Pseudomonadati > Pseudomonadota > Betaproteobacteria > Neisseriales > Chromobacteriaceae > Chromobacterium > Chromobacterium sp. The sequence continues at coordinate 33,838 of NZ_JAYSGF010000046.1, forward strand.
CCACCACCAGGCCAGCTACCGCGTTCACCGCGCTCATGAAAGCGCCTTCCAGCCAGCCACCCAGATGACTAAAGCTATCCGAGGCGATAAAGACGCGATTGTTTTTATTTCCCTCAGCGTGCTTATGAAAGCGGAAGCAGTAATTGCTTTGGTAGTGGTCGCCACAGGCGTCCAATTTGAATCCACCCGCTGAGCCATTGGTGGTCCAATCAAATACCAGGCGGTTTTCAGACAAGACGTCTTTCAACACGGACACCAGCCACCAACGTTTTTGCTGTTGATCCACCGGATCTAGCACCTGCCGATCCGCCCGGTTGATCATGGTCAGGAACATGGACTGATCGTCGGTGCCGGGATTGAGCGGGTACTGGCCAAAATCCCGTTGCAAGCGGGTACTATCCTCATCCCAGGTATAGCTGGCCAGAAATGTGTGGTATTTAGATTCTGGAATTGAACTAGGTACAATATAGCTGGTGGCCAGGCCGCAATCTGAGACAATGGCGGTAATGGGATTCTGCTTGAATTGCGGCAGCCCCTTCAGCTTATCTTCGTGAATGGTGGCAAATACCTTGGAGGAACGCACCATGCGCAACATGCTTACCGCGCTGACCGCGCGGCCATTCGCCGCGGCGTACTGATCGCTAACCCATAAAGCGGGCAGGACATTATCAAACGCCTTGGTGTCCAGCTCAAGTGGGCCATCGCCAAAGGTGACCTTGTCTTGCGGTTTGGGTGCATAGCCGGCACGGGCGACCATGCCCACCAATTGATCCTGCGGCATAGCCAGAATGACAAAATCAAATGACTGAGACGCTAGTGTCTTCTCATCCTTATTATCATAATAGGCCACTGTGGCTTGATAATTATCACCATTCTTTTGATGAAAGACATCGCTAACCCGGGCAGCGGCGACTTTAATCTCGAATTTACCTGACACTTCTAGCTCTTTGGCTTTCTTGAATAGATTTTTGAAAAACTCAACATTCTCCTCTACTGGAAATGTATATTCATTAGAATAGTCCCACAGCAGCAAGCGCATCATTTCGACAAAGGAGATGCTGTATAGCGATTTGAAGCCGCCGGTGCCAAAGCCAAAACGGCCAAATAACTCTACATAGTAGTTTTCAGTCTCATCAATGCTGAATCCCTCCATTGTAGGAAGTGGTTCAGACGGGGCATGCAGCGCGCTACGGATAATGCTCCGAACCACCGCTTCCAAGGTATATTGGTCATTGTCATGGGCAAACTGATGCCAGTCCTTCTGGACTTCCTTTAGTGTTTCCTGGCTAGTACCCTCCGCTCTGAGTAGCTCAGCCACCTCTCTCGGCTCGCGCTGGCCAATATAGGCAAAAGCGGAATGCGGGCTGCCGTCGCCCATAAGCCCTGTTGCTACCCGGTTTTTGACTTTGAGCGTGATAGAGTTGGAATCTAGCCAAGTATCGCTATCGTAACGGTCCACCTGATCGGCAAAAATGAATTCAGTGGCAACCTTGCCCGGATTGGGAAAGACTTTTACCTTGCCATCCGGACCAAAAGCATGGGCGGCATAATGCCAAGTGAGCCCGGCGATTTCCGGAAAGCGCATGGCGCCAATTTCATAAACGGTGTCATCATTGGCCCGGGCTGAAAAAACACGGCCGGCTCTTTTACCGGCGGTGCTGATTCCGCGCTGTGCGGCATGGATAAAGCTATCCTTATCCGCCTCGAAAATCGTGACCGTCAGCTTGTTATTTGCCGGCTTCATCTTGGCCAGCTCGGTCAAGGCGCAAAGGCCTGCCGCGCCGGCGCCCACGATGGCCACGTTGAGATCCTTACCGGTGGGCAGGGTGCCGATTTGATCCGCCACCACCAAGGGATAGGAGATCTGCGCCGAATCGGGGTGGCGGTAATACTTCCCTTCTTCTAATAATTGCTCAATCGTTTCCGCTGGCGCTTTGTCGCTGGAAAGGTTTCGAATGACAGTAACACCCATAATGCACTCCTATGTGAGGGTGAAATAACGCTGTTGACCGCAGCCAAAGCCGGAACCCTCTGCAATGTGATTACCCACATCTACCGATTGATAGCTATATCTTTTCCGCACAAACGTTGATTCCATTGCTTCAAAATCATCATCTCAATACGACAGGCGATATTTTTGCTAGCAAACCATTGCCGGGCACCAAACTTGGCGGTGTCAATTGTTGATTCTTACCCCTCAACCGACAAGCGAAAGTCCAATTTTGGATTTTGGATTTTCTTATCTATCAGCCTATGCCCGTGTACAGCGCCCAACCGTGCCATGGCGTTTGGCGCTACATTATTTCTTTAGATTTTATTTTGACTTTATGCGGCTTGATTTTTAAATATGGAAAATACTCTTAAATGTCGAACGGAAACGTGGAGGAGGAGAAAGACCGTTTTGTGCCGCATTCCGGCATAGGCCGCCGCTGCCGCCCTGAGCAGGAGTGTGGAGTGGGCAGCGAGCAGCTGCGAGGGGAGTGAGGCGGTTTGGTGGCATCGCCAGACGACGCCACCCACCTGGTAAACAGGCGGGCGGCGCTACCCGCCGTGACGACTTAGTGCTTGCGGCCGAAGCGTTCTTCCAATTGCCTGCGCCAGATCCTGCCCTCATGCGTGCGGTGGTAATGGTCCACATAAGGGAAGACCTTGAGGTGCAGCGCGCTCAGCAACAGCGCGTGTTCCAACAGATTGAAGAAGCCTATCCAGTAGCCACGGCCGTCAATGTCGTCAAAGTCGATATCTCGGGCGATGCGGCTGAGCAAGCCGCCCCCGGCATAGGGCTGGTTGTCCTTCAGCCATTGCAACAAATGGCCGGCGCATTCGCGACCATAGGCGACATTGGCGGCGAAGTCGTCGTCGGGCACGGGCATTTGCCAATAATGCGGATAGCTGCGTTCGGGCAGATAGCTGACGAAGGGAAGCAGGGTGTCTTGTTGTTCGTGGGCCGGCAGTTTGTAGCGGCGACGACGGGGGAAGGCTTGAGGCTGTTGCATGGTGTTTCTCCTGCTGTGACACAAGATAAACCACCTGCCGGGTGAGGCTGAGGTATTAGGCAGGCGCGTGGCAGGATTGGCGTACCGGACACTGTTAACCCGGTGAGTGCATAGCACTCTCCCACCATGCGCCTGCCGAATGGCACGACCATGGAAAAGCAGCTTGCGCAGAGATCTGCGCAAGCAAGTTAACAGTGATTACGGGACGCCAATCCCGTGTGCCGCTTGTTCTGGCGGCAACGTGGGGATTGTTCCTGAGGGGACGCTTGGGGTCAAGGTGGGGTGG
>NZ_JAYSGF010000047.1:0-36411 GCF_041912965.1 Chromobacterium sp.
CCGGTGTTCCTGATGCCGACGCGCAACCACTACGGCATCATCGGCCCGATTCCGAAATCCGAATTCCAGCTCGACAACATCAAGAAGAAAATCCAGGCCAACCCCTTCGCCCGCGAAGCTCTGGCCAAGAACCCGCAAGCCAAGCCACGCATCCTGACGCTGACCCAATCCACTTACGACGGCATTATCTACAACGTGGAGGATATCAAGCATCTGCTGGACGGCGAGGTCGATACCCTGCACTTCGACGAGGCCTGGCTGCCGCACGCCGGCTTCCATGATTTCTACGGCGACTTCCACGCCATCGGCGAAGGCCGGCCGCGCTGCAAGGACAGCCTGATCTTCTCTACCCAGTCCACCCACAAGCTGCTGGCCGGCATCAGCCAGGCCTCGCAAATCCTGGTGCAGGACCCGGAGCAACGGCAGCTGGACACCGCCTGGTTCAACGAGGCCTATCTGATGCACACCTCCACCAGCCCGCAGTACTCCATCATCGCCAGCTGCGATGTGGCGGCGGCGATGATGGAGCAGCCGGGCGGACAAGCGCTGGTGGAGGAGTCGCTGGTCGAGGCGCTGGACTTCCGCCGCGCCATGCGCAAGGTCGATGAGGAATACGGCCGCGACTGGTGGTTCAGCGTCTGGGGGCCGGACGATCTGTCCGACGACGGCATCTGCGACCCGGCCGAGTGGCAGCTGCGCCCGGACGAGCGCTGGCACGGCTTCGCCGGCATCGAGGATGGCTTCAATATGCTGGACCCGATCAAGGCCACGGTGCTGACCCCGGGCCTGGACGTGGACGGCAGCTTCGAAGAGATGGGCATCCCGGCCGCCATCGTCACCAAGTATCTGACCGAGCACGGCGTGGTGGTGGAAAAAACCGGCTTGTACAGCTTCTTCATCATGTTCACCATCGGCATCACCAAGGGCCGCTGGAATACGCTGATCTCGCTGCTGCAGCAGTTCAAGGACGACTTCGACAAAAACCAGCCGATGTGGCGGGTGATGCCGGAGTTCATCGCCAAATACCCGCAATACGAGCGTGTCGGCCTGCGCGATCTGTGCCAGCGCGTCCACCTGCTTTACAGCAAGCACGACGTCGCACGCATCACCACCGAGATCTACCTGTCGGAAATGGAACCGGCGATGCGCCCCGCCGACGCCTTCGCCAAGATGGCCCACCGCGAGATCGAACGCGTGCCAGTGGAACAGCTGGAAGGCCGCGTCACCGCGGTGTTGTTGACGCCGTATCCGCCGGGTATTCCGCTACTGATTCCCGGGGAGCGCTTCAACCAGACCATAGTCGACTACCTGCGCTTCGCCCAGGACTTCAACCGCGAGCTGCCCGGCTTCGAAACAGATGTCCACGGGCTGGTAGCCAGCGACATCGACGGTCGCAAGGTCTATTGCGTCGATTGCGTGAAGTGAGCATCGTGCGCCCCGGCCCAGCGCCGGGGCGCATGCGTACACTTTCTGCACAATAATCCTTAACACTCCAGGCTGGCGCCGCCGCGGCGCCGTGCGATAATCGCCGCCATGATGTCATTGGACCGCCGCTACGCCCTGATCGCCTGGCTATTGCTCAGCCTGGCGGGTTGCCTATGGTTGGGCTGGCGCCAATTTGGCGCTTTGGAACAGCGCTTTCGGCAAGAGTCCTTCATTACCTTGCGCCTGCTGAGCCAGAAGGCGTCGCAACACGACGCGGTGCTGGCCACGCTGGCCGCCTCCGAACAAAGCCATTTGCCAACGGACATGCTCAAGCGCCTGCAAACGGCGATGCCGCAGCTGAGCGCCATCGGCTATTGGCGGCAACAACAATGGCACGGCGATCCCAGCGGCCTGCGCCCGCCGCTGGCCTTGCTGTGGCAGGCTCAACAGCAGCGCCAGACCATACTCGGTTTCGACGCGGCGCAGCGCTACTGGCTGCAAAGCCCCGATGGCTGGGCGCTGCTGATCGATCCTCAACGCATGCTGGCCAAGGCCGAATTGCCGGAGCCGCTGGAGAACATCTCGCTGCAACTGCGCGGCCACCGCATCGAATTGCTGCAACGCAAGGTCGGCGCCGCCGCCAATGACTGGGATTTGAGCCTGGAGCGCAAACTGCCCAGCGTCAGCCAGCCTTTCCGCCTGTCCAGCCGTACCGCCTTGAGTTGGGACAGCCTCCCTTGGCTGGAGATCCTACTGTGGAACGCGCTGCTCGCCGCCATCGCCGTCGGCTTGTACGCCTGGCACCGCCAGCGCGCATCGCAACAGCGCCAACAGCAGCAGGACCGGCTGGCGGCCCAGGCCCGACTCAATACCCTGAACGAAATGATGGCCGGCCTCGCTCAGGAACTGAACCCGCCATTGACCGCCATCATCGCCAACACCCGCCAACTGGAGCGCGCGCTGGACGAACCGTCACAGCGTGGCGCCGTGCGCGACACCCTGCTCGCCACCGGCGCGCAAGCGCGCCGCGCCGCGGCGCTGATCAGCCGGCTCAGCCGCCTGCTGGCCCATCCCAAAGCGACGGAAACCACGCCGCTGGATCCCGACGCGCTGGTGAACTCATTGCTGTTTCTGCGTCAGGCCGAGTTGGCGGATCAGAACATCACGCTGGAATGGCACAATCTGAGCCCGGAAGAGTGGCCGCGCGCCGAGCGTACCGCGCTGGAGCAGATCCTGCACAATCTGGTGCAGAACGCCTGTGACGCGCTGGAGGAGCAAGGCGGCCGCATCGTGATCAGCGGTGAAAGCGACGGACACAACTACCGCTTCAAAGTCGTGGACAACGGACCCGGCATTGACGAAGCCATTCTGCCCAAGATTTTCCTGCCCTTCTTCACCACCCGCGCGCGCGGCATGGGATTGGGGCTGCCGCTATGCGAAACCCTGGCCCGTGCTCAAGGCGGCATGCTCCACGTGCAAAACGCCGCCAACGGCGGCGTCATCGCGCAACTGATATTGCCCTGGGCTAAACGCGACGCGTGACGCGGCGCGCTTCAGTCCTTGCTCGCCAACGCCAAGCGCAGTGCCAGGCCGCCGAACACCGTGGCCAGCAAATACTGCGGCAAGCGGCTTTGACCCAGTTTGTCGCCAAGCGCACGGCCGAAACGGCTGGCCGCCAGGATGATGGCGCCATTGATCAGCAGACCGATCGCATTCAGCAAGGTTGCCAGCACCATGATCTGCAAGGCCACCGGCCCAGCCGCCGGATGCACGAACTGCGGGAACAGCGCCAGCACGAAGAGCGCCATCTTGGGATTGAGCAAATTGGTGAGCAGCCCCTGGGCCATGATGCGCGGCATGGACTGCGGCGCGGCGGCGCCCGGTGCGGCCAACACGCTGCGGCTGCGCAAGGTGGTCCAGGCCAGATAGAACAGATAAGCGGCGCCGGCCAGTCGCACCGCGTCGTAGGCCAGCGGCGCCAACACGAATAATTGCGCCAGTCCAAAGGCCGCTGCCAACGCGTGACAGTAAGTGCCCAACTGAATGCCAGCCAGCGTGGCGAAACCGGCCTGGCGTCCCTGACTGGCGCTGCGGCTGGCGATCAACAACATATCCGGCCCCGGCGTTGCCGCCAGCGCAACGCAGGCGAGGCTGAACAATAATAGCGTGGACAAATCAGGCATGACAGACATTCCGGGCGAATACAAAGCGATATGATACAAGCCGGCCCGGCGGAATCAAAGCTCACTCCAATGCCGCGCCGCGCTCCTGCAACAAGGCCCGCAACACCGAGCGGTGACAGCGCGCCTCGTCCTGACAGTAACACCCCATGGAAAAGTGACTGCCGTGCGACAGCGCCGCCAGCAAGTCCAATTCACGGCTTTGCTCCGGCGCCTTCATCTCCGCGCGATACGCCCGCTCGAACGCCTGCCATTCTGCTGCGCTCCGCGCCGCTTGCGCCAGCTTCACCAGCTCCGCGCTAGGCGCCAGATTGGGAAACCAGACATCGTACCAGTCACCGCTGGCGAACTCGCTCTTGGGCACGCCGCGCGGCGGCCGCCGAACCGTGCCGATGCGCGTGCCCTCCTGCGGGTGGCGCGGACTACCCAATTGCACGATGCGTATCGTCATAACGCGTTCTCCGGATCGACGTCGGCTGATCGCCGCGCCGCAACAACATTGTCATCGACAACCAAGCTTGAGTAGACTAAACCCCATAGCCTCGATCAGGACAGTCTCATGCAGCATTATCCACTTTATCTGTTGATGGCCGCGGCCACCGTGCTCAGCCCCGGACCCGGCGTCTTGATGACCCTGACCAATTCGCTGCGCTTCGGCTTGCGCGGCACGCTGGGCGGCATCCTGGGCACCGCCTGCGGCTCCTTCATCGTCGCCGGCGTGTCGGCCACCAGCCTAGGGTTGCTGCTGGCCGCGTCGGCGCTGGCCTTCACCGTGATGAAATGGATAGGCGCGGCCTATTTGTTCTATCTGGGCATCAAGCTGCTGCGCGCGCCGGCCTTCCGCTTCGACGAAATACAAACCCAGCCGCGCGGCTTTGCCCGGCGTTTCGGGGAAGGCATGGCGGTACAGCTGACCAACCCAAAGTCCATCTTTTTCTTCCTGTCCATCTTCCCGCAATTCATCGACACCCAGGGCGCCTATGCGCCGCAATTCTTGCTGCTGGTCGGCTCCTTCAGCGCTCTGATCATTCTGATTCATACCGTGTACGCGCTGACCGCACAACGCGCGCGCCGCTGGCTGGCCAGCGAACGCGGCGGCAAACTGCTCAACAAGGCCGGCGGCATGACCTTCCTGCTGTTCGGCGCCCTACTCGCCAACTCCAACAAGTGAAGCGGCCTCCCATGCAACTGCAACTGGAATCTCCGCTGCAACACGATGTGCTGGCCTTGATCCGCCAGTTGGACGCTTATCAGGCGGCGCTGTATCCAGCGGAAAGCAACCACCTGATGGACCCGGCGGCGCTGGAACAGCCCCATGTGCGCTTCATCGTCGCCCGCGATGAGAACCGCGTGGCCACAGGCTGTGCCGCGCTGGTGCTACATGAGGATTACGGCGAGATCAAGCGCATGTTCGTGGCGCCGTCCCAGCGCGGCAAGGGCCTGGCCCAGGCGCTGCTGGCGCGCCTGGAGCAAGAAGCGCAGGCCGCCGGTCTCTCCGCGCTGAAACTGGAAACCGGCATATCCCAGCCGGAGGCGATCGGCCTGTACCAGCGTGGCGGCTTCAGCCTGTGCTCGCCATTCGGCGCCTACCTGCCCGACCCGCTCAGCCTGTTCATGAGCAAGGCTTGTCCGGCCTCCAAATCGTAAGAACCTGTTTACGATCTAGCGAGCTAAGGCGAGACAAGGCCTTGCGGCGGAGAAAGCGGAATGTACGCGTGGTACATGAGCATTTCGAAGCGGCACTCACCGAGTGACGTCCCACGACGCGCAGCAGATCGTGAACAGGTTCTAAGGGCTACCAGCCGTTTTCCAATACCAGATGGCCCGGCGCGCTCTGCCGGCTCATCCGATAACCCATCTTCATCAGCTGTCTATGGGTATCTTCCACCATGGCCGGATTGCCGCAGATCATGAAACGCGAGTTTTCCGGCGACATCGCCAGCCCCGCCGCCCGCTCCAAACCTCCATTGGCCAGCAAGGCCGGGATGCGTTCGTTCAACACGCCTTCCGGCGCGTCGCGCGTGACGATGGGTAAGTATTGCAGCTTGTGGCCGTGCTCGTCCCACAAGGGATGTTCGCTCAACTCGGCGATGAAATCCTGATAACTGAGCTCGCCGGCGTGCCGCACACAGTGCGCCAGCACGATGCGGTCAAAGCGTTGCCACTGAGCGGGGTCTTGCAGAATCGACAGATAGGGAGCCAAGCCGGTGCCGGTGGCCAACAGCCACAAATCCTTGCCCGGCGGCAGCCGGTCCGCCAGGAAGAAGCCCATCGCTTTCTTGTCCAGCATGACCTCGTCGCCCGGCTGCAAGCGCGCCAGTCTCGAACTGAACTGCCCGTCCGGCACCACGATGGAATAAAACTCCAGATACTCGTCGGTAACTGCTGAGCACATCGAATAGGCGCGCCATACTTGGCCGCCTTGCTCGCCCAGCGGCAGACCCAGCCGCGCGAACTGCCCTGGCTCGAAGCGGTAAGCATCGGGCCGTTGCAAACGGAAGCTGAGCAGATTGTCCGCCCAGCGCCGCAGCCACAGAATGGGTTGAACCGTGTATTTTTCTTCGATCGCCGTATCCATCACTCGCCTATACCCAAGTAAATTACTCAAGTATTGTGCGCCAGATCGCGGCAGCCTTCAAGCCCGCCGCCGCCAGCGGCTCAGCCATAAGCCGCCAGCCATTCCTGATGCAGCGTCGCCACCAGCTGCGCCGCCGGCAATTCCCGGCCAGCGGCCACGTTCTCGCCGGCCCACAAGGACAGGAAGTCGCGCAGCCCAGCCTTGGCCGCCGCCGCGCGCAAAGGCCCGGTCAGCGCGTTCATCACCGGGTAGGCCGGCACCAGTTCCTCCCGCTCGGCCATCAACTCCATATAACGATTGTTCAGACCGCGCGCGTGGCGGCCGGAAAACGCGCGGCTCAGCCGGGTGCTGCCGGGTGCGGCCTTGGCCAGCTCGCTTTTCCACTGCGTCGAGATACCGGATTCCGGGCAGCGCAGAAACGCGGTGCCCAACTGGCAGGCCTGGGCGCCATGACGCATCGCGGCGGCCATGTCGCGCCCGTTCATGATGCCGCCGGCGGCGATCACCGGCAGCGGCTGGTTCTGCGCCAGTTCATAGGCCAGCGACAGCATGGGCCGCAAGCTATCCTGCGGTCGGCCGATGAAGGTGCCGCGATGGCCGCCCGCCTCTCGCCCCTGCGCGCAGATCGCGTCTGCGCCCAACTCGGCCCAGGCCAGCCCTTCCGCCATATTGGTGGCGGTGCCGATCACGTCTATCTTGGCCTGCTTCAACAGCTTGAGCTGATTGCGGTTAAGAATGCCGAAAGTGAAGCTGGCCACCGCCGGCTTGGCCTCCAACAGGGCTTCGAACTGGCGGGCGAACGGCTCGCAGAAACGTTCCGGCACCTGCGGCGTCGGCAGCCCGAGTTCCTGATGCAAGGGTGCCAGCCATTCCAAGGCTTGCTGCAAGACCTGTGGGCTGGGCACCGGATCATCCTGCACGAACAGATTGATGCCGAACGGCTTGTCGGTCAGCTTTCGCACCTCGGCGGCCTCGCTGAGCAAGCGCTCGGGCGGCAGCATCGCCGCCGCCAGAAAGCCCAGAGCGCCGGCCTGGCTGACCGCGGCCACCAATGCCGGACTGGTTGCGCCGCCCGCCATCGGCGCCTGGATTAAAGGAGTTTGCAACTGCCAGCGGCGACACAAAGCGGAAGCCATATATTTCCTCGATTACGCCCACGTGGGCGTCGGTTGAAAGACAACGCTGTCAGATTCAGTCCGCCAGAGCCTGCTCCAGATCGGCCAGGATATCGTCGATATCCTCTATGCCTATCGACAGCCTCACCCCGCCTTCGCGAATGCCCAACCGGGCTTTCTGCTCCGGCGGCATGCCGCCGTGCGACATGGTGTAGCTGTGGTTGATCAGGGATTCGACCCCTCCCAGCGACTCCGCCAGCGCGAACAATTGCAGTCGCTCTGCCAGCCGGCTGGCCGCCGCGCGGCTGTCATCCTTCAGCCAGATACTGACGATGCCGCCGAAGCGACGCATCTGCCGCCGGGCCAACTCATGGCCCGGATGCTGCGGCAAGCCCGGAAAGAACACCCGTTCAACCTTGGGATGCGTCTGCAAATAACGCGCCACGCGCTCGGCGTTGTCGCAATGGCGATCCATGCGCAGGTGCAGGGTCTTGATGCCGCGCAGCGTCAGGAAGCAATCCTGCGGCCCCGGCACCGCGCCGGCCGCGTTCTGGATGAATTTGATCTCGCGGTGCAGTGCTTCATCCTTGACCGCCACCAGGCCCAGCAACACGTCGGAATGCCCTGCCAGGTATTTGGTGGCGGAATGCACGACGACGTCGGCGCCCAGATCCAGCGGGTTCTGCAGATAAGGCGTGGCGAAGGTGCTGTCCACCGCCACCCGCGCGCCATGCGCATGGGCGATTTCAGCCAACGCGGCGATATCCACCATGCCCAGCAAGGGATTGGTCGGCGACTCCAGCCACAGCAGCTTGGTCTGCGCGCTGATCAGCGCCGTCAGATTGCGGCTGTCGCTCAAATCCGCGAAGCTAACCTTAATACCCGCCGGCTCCATCACCTTGCTCAACAAGCGATAAGCGCCGCCATAAAGATCCGCCACCGCGATCACCTCGTCCCCGGGCTTCAGGCAGGCGCGCAGCACCGCGTCGATGGCCGCCATGCCGCTGGCGAAGGCCAGGCCGTGGCTGGCGTTTTCCAGGCTGGCCAGGCAGGCTTCCAGCGCCGCGCGGGTGGGATTACCGGTTCGCGCGTAGACGAAGGGCATGGACTCGCCGACCTGGCCGTATTCGAACACCGAAGTCTGGTACACCGGCGGCATCACCGCCTTGCCGTGCTCGGCGTTGTCGTAGCCGGCATGAATGGATCTGGTTGCAAATTTCACGACTTTTCCTCAAAAAATCATCAGCTTGATTTCGTTGTCCGACAAACCGACCGCAATCCGCCTCTCAGCGCGACCCAGCCATGACTCTTTCATCATTATTCGGCAACTTCAAGGAAGTCGCCGCTAAAACGGTGGCTACTCCATTGATCTTGACTAAGTTTTTACTGGCTTTAGCTTTACATCCACGCGCTTTAGGACTATTTTGCAGCGTTTCGCATTCAAACAATTGTACGAATGAAGCTAGAACGCGTATTTGACATCCTGACCCGCCAACTCGAACGCCACCCGCGAACCGATTGCCTCGCCGCCAAGGCCGGCAAGGAATGGCGCAGGCTGTCGACAGAGGAAGTCGCGGACAGCGTCAACCGCTTCAGCCTGGGTCTGCTGGAATTGGGCATCGCCAGCGGCGACAAGGTCGCCATTGCCGCCGACAATTCCATAGAATGGGTGCTGGCCGATCTGGCGCTGCAACAAGTCGGCGCCATCAGCGTGCCGCTTTACCCTACCATGACCCTCGATGATGCACGCTATATCCTGTCTCATGCCGAGGTCAAGCTTGCCTTCGTAGGCAATGCCGCATTGCAACGCAAATTGCATGAGGCGCTAGGTAAATTCAGTTGCCCGATCTACGCCCTGGGCCAGATCGACGGCTGCCCGTCCTGGACAGAAATCCCCGCGCAGGCCAAGCCGGAACGACAAGCCGAACTGGAACGCCGCCGTGACGCGATCCAACCGGACGATGTCTATACCATCATCTACACCTCCGGCACCACCGGACGCTCCAAAGGCGTGATGCTGTCGCACCGCAATGTGCTCAGCACCGTGATCGCCACCGCTGAATTCACTCGTCTGCCGCACGGCGAATGCCGTGCGCTGAGCTTTTTGCCGCTATCGCACATCTTCGAGCGCGCTGGCGTGTTCTACTATATGTACAGCAGCGCCGGCGTGTATTTCTCCAGCGTGGAATGCCTGTCCGCCGCGCTCTCCGACATCAAGCCGCATACCTTCAGCGCCGTGCCGCGCGTACTGGAGAAAGTGCACGACAAGCTGGTGGGCAAGGCCCGCGAATTCAGCGGCTTCAAACGCCGTCTTTATTTGTGGGCGGTGGAGCGCGCCGAGCGCTTCGACCCCAATGCCCGCCGCTCGCCGTTGGAAGCCGCCAAGCACGCTCTGGCCGACAAGCTGGTCTACCGCAAATGGCGCGCCGCGATGGGCGGCGAACTCAAATGGATCAATGTAGGCTCCGCCGCGCTGCAACCACGATTGGCTCGCCTGTTCTGGGCCTGCGGCGTATCGGTGGCGGAAGGCTACGGCATGACCGAATCCGCGCCGGTGATTTCCGCCAACCCGTTCAACGCCAGGGACACCCGCATCGGCAGCGTGGGCCTGCCGCTGCCCGGGGTTGAACTACGCTTGGCCGACGATGGCGAAATCCTGGTGCGCGGCGACAATGTGATGCTCGGCTATTACAAGGAGCCGGAACTCACCACCGAAGTCTTGAAGGACGGCTGGCTGCACACCGGCGACATCGGTGTGCTGGAGCATGGCTACCTGCGCATCACCGACCGCAAGAAAGAAATGTTCAAGACCAGCAACGGCAAATACATCGCGCCGCAAGCGCTGGAGAACAAGCTGAAGGAATCCGCCTTTATCGACCAGATCATGGTGGTGGGCGACGGCCAGAAATACGCGGCGGCGCTGATCGTCCCGCTGTACGAGAAGCTAAAGGAATGGTGCGCCGAGCATGGCATCGCCTACACCACCGACAGCGAGATGAGCTGCCATCCCAAGATCGTCGAGCTGATAGACCGCGAGATCAAGCGATTCAACCGCTACTTCGGCAACTGGGAGCACATCAAGAAATTCGCGCTGATCGACAAGCCCTGGTGCGTCGATGCCGGTGAATTGGCGCCCACGCTGAAGCTGCGCCGCAAGGTGATCGCCGAGCGCTGCCGGGCGATGATAGAAAACCTGTACGCGCCGGCCTGAGCTCGCGCTCCAGAAACGACACAGCCCCGCATCGCGGGGCTTTTGCTTTTCAACGCTTGTGCGCCAGTTCCAGGCGTTGCTCCACATAGCGCTGCACCCGCTCGAAGCTGGCGCTCAGCACCCAGTAGATGGCCGCCGCCGCCAGATAGAGCGGCAGGGGCTGGAAGGTCTGGGCGATCACTTCCTTGGTTGCCAGCATCAATTCGGTCACGGTAATCACCGAGACCAGCGAGGTGTCCTTGATCAGACTGATCAAGGAGTTGGACAGACTCGGCACCGCCAGTCGCAAAGCCTGAGGCGCGATGATGTGGCGCATGGTCTGCCACCAGCTCAAGCCCAGCGACAAGCCGGCGTCCCATTGGCCACGATGCACGCCGGCAATGCCGCCGCGCAGGCTCTCCGACAAATAGGCGGCCACGTTCAGTGTCAGCGCCAGAATGCCCGCCGTCACCGGCCCCAGTTCGATGCCGGCTCCGGGCAGGCCATAATAGATGACGAAAATCTGCACCAATAAAGGGGTACCACGCATCGCGCTGACATAGAAGGCCGCCAATTGCGCCAGCAGCGGCACCTGCGCCACCCGCAGCAAGGCCACGAGGAAGCCCAGCGCCAGGCCCAGCACCATGGCCACCACCGCGAACAGCAGTGTCAGCCCCGCGCCTTGCAGCAGCACCGGCAGCGCCGACTCCAGCAGCTCAATCCAGTCAGTCATTCATGTTTTCCCTAAAAAACCGACGCCCCCGCACAAGCAGGGGCGTCTTACTTCATAAATTCTAATACGAATTACTTATTATTTCTTCGCTGCCGTCGGCGCTTTCGACACGTCGATGCCGAACCACTTGACCGAGATCTTCTTGAAACTGCCGTCAGCCTTCATATCGGTCAACGCCTTATCCAGCGCCGCCTTGAACTGTGGATTATTCTTGGCGAACGGGATAGCCATCGTCGCCACCTCGCCCACCGGCGCTCCGGCCTTCAAGGGCAGCTTGGCCTGCTTGATGGCGAAGGGGATCAGCAAGCTGTCGTTCAGCGCCGCGTCCACGCGACCGCTGGCCAGGTCCTGCAGGTATTCCGGCGCGCCGGGATAGGTCTTCACCTCGATGCCGGGCACCGCCTTGGCCATATCGGCGTAATTGCTGCCCTGGCCCACGCCCAGCTTCTTGCCTTTCAGGTCCGCCAGGCTCTTGAAAGCGCGGCTCTCGTTCTTGCGCACGATCAGTTGCGCACTTGAGTAGGTATAAGCCTGGGAGAAGTCGAACACGTCCTTGCGCTTGTCGGTCACGCCCACCTGGTTGACAACGATGTCAAACTTGCCGGCTTGCAAACCCGCCAGCAAGCCGCTCCATTCCGCAGTGGTGAATTCCGGCTTCACCTTCAGACGCTTGGCGATTTCACTGGCGATCTCGACATCGAAACCGGTCAGCTGCTGCTTGGCATCCTTGAAGTTAAACGGCGGATACGTGCCTTCCAAAGCGATTTTCAGACTGCCGCGCTGCTTGACCGTGTCCAGCAAGTCAGCCGCAAATACCTGGCCAGTCAGGCCAGCCATCACCAGAACCGTCATCAGCTTGCGCATATCAATATAACCTTTAGGAATTTTGGATTTGCAATAAACAAAAATCCAGAATATCATTGCTCGCAGCCACTGACAAGTTCCTAATAGAACAAAGGCCGCCATAGCGGCCCCATCCTATATCACGTCTCAGTTGCTTGTTGCAGCCTACGCCGCGAAGAATCAAGCACATTGCGACCCGCGCCTATCAATACCGCCAAGGCAAACCCCAACAAGCCAGCCAACACCACCACTAGCGCACGCCTAGGTCCGGATTTTTCCAAGGGTGGGCTGGCCGGCAACACCACTTGCACTTCTTGCGATACCAGCGCCTTGCTCACCAAGGCCTGCTTTTGCAGTTCTTCCAACGCCGCTTGATAGAAGAAAAAATTCCGCATCATCGCTAGCTGCTGCGAAGAAATCGATTTGGCCCGCGGATTCGCTCGCTCCAGTTCCGCGCGCAACTGCAGTAAAGACGATTGCAGCGGACTATTGCCCTCCATCTGCTGCGTATTCATTTGCACTTCAAGCCTGGCAAACCCGTCAACGATCCGCGCCAACTCACTGTTCAGCAAAGCCTCTCCGCCTCCTTGCTGCTTTAGCTGACGCTGTGCCACTGCTAGCTGCTGCTGCGTTGCCTTGATCTTTTCTTGCAGCACCAGGTACTTTTTGCTTTGCTCCGTGACGTGCAAACCCAAAATCTTCTGCCTGGCCTGCTCCACCAGATAATTTGCAAGCTTGGCGGCGAATACCGCATCCGAATCACTAACGGATACTTCGAGCAAGCCATCCTTGCCCGCATTCACTTTCAGATTGTCCAATAGGCTCAACTTGGTCTTGTCGGCGGCGCTCAGTTCATAATGCTTGGCCAATTCAAAATCAGCAACGGCGCGGTCCAGCAACGAACTATCTTTCAAAACACTAGCTCCGCCCTGAGGCCCCAACGGCATCGGCACTAATAGCAAGGAAGTCGCCGTATAACGAGGAGGCATATTCATCACAATGACAACTGCGGATACTGCCGCGAGTACGGGCAGCATCACCATCAAACGCCACTGTTTTCTACAGAACAAAATAATATCGACCAAGCTGATCTCATCAGAAACTTCACGCTGCTGTTCCAACTGTCATTTTCCTTTTGCCGACTTTTGTCTATGAATGGTGCGCTAGCTCTACTCATTTTACTTACAAAAAAAAGGCATGTGTCAGTAGCACATGCCTTTTTATTCAGTTAATTATGATTACACATTAAATAAGAAGTTCATCACATCACCATCCTGCACCACGTACTCCTTGCCTTCGGCGCGCATCTTGCCGGCCTCCTTGGCCTTGGCCTCGCCGCCCAGCGCGATGAAGTCGGCATAAGCGATGGTCTGCGCGCGGATGAAGCCTCGCTCGAAGTCAGTGTGGATCACGCCGGCCGCCTGCGGCGCGGTGTCGCCGATATGAATCGTCCAGGCACGCACTTCCTTCACGCCAGCGGTGAAATAGGTCTGCAGGCCCAGCAGTTTGTAGCCGGCGCGGATCAGGCGGTCCAGACCCGGCTCTTCCAGGCCCAGCGTTTCCAGGAACTCGGCCTTGTCGGCATCATCCAGTTCCGCGATTTCGGATTCGATCGCCGCGCACAAGGCCACCACCGGCGCGCCTTCCTTGTCGGCCAACTGCTGCACCCGCTCCAGCAAGGGATTGTTGCTGAAACCGTCTTCGGCCACATTGGCCACATACATCGCCGGCTTGATCGTCAGCAGGCACAGCGGCTTGATCAACGCATGTTCTTCCGGGCTCAGCTCCAGCGAACGCGCCGGCAGCCCCTGATCCAGATGCGGCACCAGCTTTTCCAGCACCGCGATCAAGGCACGCGCGTCCTTGTCGCCGGACTTGGCGCGCTTGCCTTCGCGCGTCATCGCCTTTTCCACCGCGGACAGATCGGCCAGCGCCAGTTCGGTGCCTATGGTCTCGATGTCGGCGATAGGATCCACCTTGCCCGCGACGTGAACGATATTCTCATCTTCGAAACAGCGCACCACGTTGACGATGGCGTCGGTCTCGCGGATGTTGGCCAGGAACTGGTTGCCCAGGCCCTCGCCCTTGGAGGCGCCCGCCACTAGCCCGGCAATGTCGACGAACTCAACGATGGCCGGCTGAACGCGTTGCGGATTGATGATCTTGGCCAATTCGGCCAAGCGCTGATCCGGCACTTCCACGATGCCGACATTGGGCTCGATGGTGCAGAACGGATAGTTGGCGGCTTCGATGCCGGCCTTGGTCAGCGCATTGAACAGGGTGGACTTGCCCACATTGGGCAGGCCGACGATACCGCATTTCAGACTCATGTCCGCATTCCTTCGAAATTCTTGAAAAATCTTATCTGCCGCAGCATAGCGGCAAGCCGGCGATTTGCCCAGCGGCTTACTTGGCCGCGGTGTGCAATTCCTTCATCGCCGCCGCCATTTTGCCGCCGATGGCCGCTGGCAATTGCAGCAAAGCCTGCGCGATCGCCTCGTCCAGCGCCTGCTGCTCCTCGGCGCGCGGCTTCTTCAACACGAAATTGGCGACTTCATTGCGATCACCCGGATGACCTATGCCCAGGCGCAAACGCCAGAACGCCGGCGAACTCAAGCGCGCGGCGATGTCCTTCAAACCATTGTGGCCGCCATGGCCGCCACCTTGCTTGAAGCGGGCCGCGCCGGGGGGCAAATCCAGTTCGTCGTGCACGACGAGGATCTGGTCCGGCAGAATCTTGTAAAAATGCGCCAGCGCCAACACCGCTTGCCCGGACAGGTTCATATAGGTCATGGGCTTGAGCAGCCAGACGTCCTGGCCATCGATATCCACGCGGGCGATGTCGCCATGGAACTTGGTTTCCGTGCGCCAATTGCCCTTATAGCGCCAGCACAGCTCATCCACCAGCCAGAAGCCGGCGTTGTGACGGGTTCTATCGTATTCGGCGCCGGGGTTGCCCAGGCCGACTATCAGGCGAATACCGGACATATTCTCTGTTCCAAATAAAAAAGCTCGTTGCGGGCCGACGGCTAGCAACGAGCTTTTCAACCGTTACCGTCAGACGGCACGGCAGCTAGATTACACGCGAGCGAAGTCGATGTGCATCACTTGCTGTTTGTACGGGTGCATTTGGAACGTAGCCACTTTAACTTGTTCTTTCTGGCCGTCGATCACCAGATCCAGAACGGAAGTGTGGAACGCTTCATTCTTCAGCGCGTAGTACATGGTGTTGTGGTCCAGAACGATGGATACGGCTTCTTTGGAAGCGCCGTAAACAACGGCCGGAACCTGGCCGGCGTGACGCAGGCGGCGGCTCGCACTCGTACCCGACTCTTCACGCTTGCTGGCGGTATATTCAAAAGACATGGCAAAACTCCAGTTTCAGATTAAAAGCACCCGGCCCGCCGCGACCAGCGGGCCCGATGTTTACGGCAGGCAGGCGCCCGCCGCAACCAGTTCCTCATTGAAGAGGTAAGACACCGATTCTTCGTTGTTGATCCGGCGCAGCGTCTCGGCCAGCAGGCCGGCGATGGAGGCGACCCGGATGTTCGGGCAGGCTTTGGCCTCGGCGGTCAACGGGATGGTGTCGGTCACCACCACCATATCGATGTCGGAATTCTTGATGCGATCGATCGCCTGACCGGAGAAGATCGGGTGAGTCGCATAGGCCAGCACGCGCTGGGCGCCGCGCTCCTTCAGAGCGCTGGCCGCCTTGCACAGGGTGTTGGCGGTGTCGATCATGTCGTCGACGATCAAGCAGGTACGGCCGGACACATCGCCGATGATATTCATCACCTCGGCCACATTGGCCTTGGGACGACGCTTGTCGATGATGGCCAGGTCGGTGTTCAAGGCCTTGGCCATCGCGCGGGCTCGCACCACGCCGCCCACGTCCGGGCTGACCACGATCAGATCTTCAATACGCTGAGAGCGGATATCCTTCAACAGCACCGGCGTCGCGTAGACGTTGTCCACCGGAATATCGAAGAAACCCTGGATCTGGTCGGCATGCAGATCGACGGTGAGCACGCGATCGATGCCAGCGCTGGTCAGCATATTGGCCACCAGCTTGGCGGAGATCGGCACCCGGGCGGAGCGCGGACGGCGATCCTGGCGCGCATAGCCGAAGTACGGAATCGCCGCGGTAATACGACCGGCCGAAGCGCGTTTCAACGCGTCGGCCATAGTCAGGATTTCCATCAGATTGTCATTGGTCGGCGCACAGGTCGATTGCAGAATGAAGACGTCGCGTCCGCGGACGTTTTCCAGCAGCTCCACCGCCACTTCGCCGTCGCTGAACTTGCCGACATCGGCGCGTCCCAACGAGATATCCAGATGTTTGACTACGTTTTGGGCCAGTTCCGGGTTCGCGGTCCCGGTGAATACCATCAAACTGTCGTATGCCGCCATGATTCGTGTGCCTTAGCTAGATAAAGAAAAAGCGTGTAAGGGATTCTTACACGCTTTTTTCATGCTCTCTCTTATTGAGAGAAAGTCTTGGCTGGGGAGGTAGGGATCGAACCTACGAATGCCGGAATCAAAATCCGGTGCCTTACCACTTGGCGA
The DNA here is from genome assembly GCF_041912965.1 of Chromobacterium sp. NCBI lineage: Bacteria > Pseudomonadati > Pseudomonadota > Betaproteobacteria > Neisseriales > Chromobacteriaceae > Chromobacterium > Chromobacterium sp. The sequence continues at coordinate 16,631 of NZ_JAYSGF010000047.1, forward strand.
CTCCCCAGTAACCTTTATTCAGCGCTGTCGACTAAGGGATGGACATCGAGTCCTTTTGCTAAAAACCCCTTATATTTTATCGACACCGCCTGATAAACTTTATCGGCTTCGTCTTTTGACTGGCACTCCAGAAACACACAGGAACCGGAACCAGTCATCAGCGGCGAACCATATTTTCTTAATTCGGTCAGCACTTCATTCACCGCTGGGTACATATTCGAAACAACGTTTTGCAGATCGTTTCGTCGTCGCTGCGTTGTTTCGAGGATTCGCATTATGCCGACGACCCCTACCTCTGTCAACACCTCCTGCGAGAAATTTTGAAATATTTTGCTGGTAGGCACATGCACCTGAGGGTGAATTACCACATACCATGCCGGCTTCAATTTGATTTCATTCAGTTTTTCCCCCACACCGGTGGCCAGCGCGCTGCGGCCAAAAATAAACACCGGCACGTCCGCGCCCAGCTTCAAGCCGAGTTCCTGCAGTTCCGCCCGTGGCAGATTCAGCCGCCACATACGGTTCAAGGCCAGCAAAACGGTGGCGGCGTCGGAGCTTCCTCCCCCCAAACCACCGCCCATCGGTATCTTTTTCTCCAGGCGAATGCTCACACCCAGCCCACAAGCCGCATGCTGCTGCAACAGCCGCGCGGCGCGCACGGTCAGATCCTGCTCTGGATCCACGCCGGAGATCGGCGTTTCCAGCACAACGTCACCATCGTCGCGCAAGGCCAGCGACACCGTGTCGTTCAGGTCGATGAAACGGAACACTGTCTCCAGCAGATGGTAGCCATCCGCGCGCTTGCCCACGATGTGCAGCAATAGATTGAGTTTGGCCGGAGCCGGGAAGGTTTGAAATACAGCGGAAGTCATCGACACGACACCAAGATAGAAATCACAAGAACAGCATGGCCAGCAGTTAGTACATCAACGCCAATCGCGGGTCACCACCCGGACGGTCAGACCGTCGCGGACCAGATCCACGCGCTTGGGATAGCGTTCGCCGGACTCGGCGTCACGCACAAAGCGGATGCGCCAGCCTTGCTGCAACAATTCGCCATCGGGGCGGACCTCGCTGGCCTCGCCCGGCACCGGCATGCCGCGCACCCACCAGGCCAGACCAGCCAAGGGCAGCGGCCAACCCAGGGTTTTCTCGGTCAGGCTTTCCACATCGGGCGCCTGCCAGGCCTTGCCGTCGGAACGCAAGGTGACGCCATCGGCGTCGCGCACCACTTCGGCCACGGTATTGCCCAACGGTGAATTGATCGCCAACTGGTCTCGCTCCGGCTGATGCTGCCAATCAAAGTTGGCGACATGCCCCTTGCCGTCCAGGTTCACCGATAGCCGTCCGCTCACCGTGAACGGCTGATCAGCGGAGCGGGTCACCGAGGGCATGAACACCGCTTCGCGCGTCGCGCACCCCGTCGCCAGCAACGACAGGAGCAAAACCAGGCCTTGCCACCTCATCGCCGCGCTCCGAGCCGGCGCATGGTTTCGCGCAGCACATCATGCTCCGGGTTTTCCGCCAGCGCCTTGTCCCATATCGCCTGCGCCTCGTCTTTCTTGCCCAGCTTCCATAACACCTCACCGAGATGCGCGGCCAGCTCGGGGTCGGGCAAGAGCGCGTAGGCCTTCTGCAGCGTTTTCAGCGCGGCCTCGAGCCGGCCCAGCTTGTATTGCGCCCAACCCAGGCTGTCTAGGATGATGGGATTGTCCGGCTCGCTCTTCAGCGCTTTTTCTATATAGCCAAGCGCCTCCTGATGGCGGCCGGTGCGGTTGGTCAGCGTATAACCCAGCGCATTCAAGGCTTGGGCGTCGCCCGGCTTTTCCTTCAACACCAGCTTGAGGTCGCGCTCGGCATTGCCGATATTGCCCAGGTTGTCGGACACCAGCGCCCGCTCATACAACAGCTCCGGTGCCTTGGGCATGCGCTGCAGCGCCTTGCTCAATAATTCGTAGGCCTTGCCGTATTGCTTGGCCTCGCGCGCCAGCTGTGATTGCAGCAAGGCCAGGGTGATTTTTTCCTGATCATTGCCGCCCAAGGGCGCCAGCCGCGCCAGGGCCAGCTCCAGCTTGCCGTCGCCTGCCTCCATCACCGCCAGCCGGCCTTGAGCCGGCAGGAATTGCGGACCAGCGCCCACCATCTCATACCAGCCCTTGGCGGCGGCGTCCTGGCGCTCCTCCGCGATCTGTCCCAGGGTATAGCGGATGAAATTGGCCTCGGGATGGCCGGTGGCCAGCGCCTGGCGCAAATACTTGTCCGCGGCGGGCAGATCGCGCATCTGGTAGGCCATCAGGCCGGAGGCGTAAAGCAGGTCTGGATTGTCCGGATAGGCCGGCAGCAGTTGGTCGAAAGCCTGCCGCGCCTCGCCGAAGCGCTTGGCGCCCACCAGCAGCCGCGGATAGGCCAGCTTCAGTTCCAGACCGGCGTTGGGCCGCCGCGCCAGTTCGCGCCGCAGGAACTCGATGGCCTGGTCCGGCTGCTCGCGCCGCAGGCGGTCCACCTGCCACGCCACCGGCAAATCCCAGGCCGGCGCGATCTGCGCGAGGCGATCGAACTCGCGGTTCATCGTGGCCTGATCGCCGGCCTCGGCGGCCACGGCCAGTAGCGCGAAGCGCGCCTCGGCCAGGTCCGGATAGCGGCCGGCGAACTGCTGGACCAGCTCATAGGCCGCCTGTTTGTCGCTCTGACGCGACGTCAACCGTGCCAGTTGCACGAAGATGGCGGGAGCCCGTTCCGGTTCTTTCTGCAGCAGCGCTTCGATCAGCGGCTTGCTTTCCGCCAGCTTGCCGGCGCGCAGCAGGGTGATGAACAGCTGCTCGCGCGCGGGCACCGAGTCCGGCGCCAGCTCCATCCACAAAGTCAGCGCTTCCGAGGTTTCCTTCAGCAAACCGGCGAACATGGAGAACTCGGCCGCGCGCTGCGCCAGCCGCGGGTCGCGCGTCTGACGCGCCAGTTCCAGATAGGTCACCGCGGAAGCGCCCACCGAACCGCGCTGGGCGGCGATTTCTCCGGCCACCACGCCATAGAGGATTTCGGGCGTCAGCTCCGCCTTGGGCAGCAGGGCATCGTCCTCTTTAGCCGCGGCGGCGGCCTCGTCGCCCGCCGGCTTGCCGGTATCGACGGAGCGCGCCGCGCCGGGATGCTTGAAATTGGCGCACGCCGACAGCAGCAAGACCATCAACAAGGGAAGTGTTTTTTTCAGCCGTTGCATTCGCATGGAGTCAGAGACCTGCTTATAAACCTGTTGAATGCGTAGAATAGCATGACCTGTTTTTATCTTCGCGCCCATTCTACCCATGCCAGAACTGCCAGAAGTCGAAACCACCCGCCGCGGGATTCTGCCCCATTTGTTGAACGCCGAGCTTGGCGGCGCCGTGGTCCGCCACGCCGGCCTGCGCTGGCCGGTACCGCCAGAACTGCACGCCACCCTGCGCGGCCTGACGATACGTTCGGTCGATCGCCGCGCCAAATACCTGCTGCTGGGCACCGATGCCGGCACCCTGATCATCCATCTGGGCATGTCCGGCAGCCTGCGTTTCCTGCCGGCCGACACCCCGCCGGAAAAACATGATCACATCGATCTGCTGCTGGGGCCCAATGTGCTGCGTTACCGCGATCCGCGCCGTTTCGGCGCGGTGCTGTGGCATGTCGGCGCCATCGAGCACCACCCCTTGCTGCAGGCACTGGGGCCGGAACCGCTGTCCGACGGTTTTGACGGCGACACCCTGATCCGGGCAGCTCAACGCCGCGGCAGCGCGGTCAAGCTGATGCTGATGGACAATCATGTGGTGGTGGGCGTCGGCAATATCTACGCCAACGAGGCGCTGTTTCACGCCGGCATCCATCCCGCCCGCGCCGCCAACGCGGTGCGCGACGGCGAATACCGCCGGCTGGCCGAAGAAATCCGCACAGTGCTGACCCGCGCTATCGAGGCCGGCGGCAGCACGCTGCGTGATTTCGTGCATAGCGACGGCAAACCCGGCTACTTCCAGCAAACCTATATGGTTTACGGCCGCCAGGATGAACCATGCCGGCAATGCGGCACGCCGATCCGGCATTTACGCCAGGGCCAGCGCAGCTCCTACTATTGCCCACTATGCCAGCCATGCTAGAGTTACGGCCTCAACCTTAGCGCACCGAGCCTCAACGTATCTTGAAGTCAATCGCCACCACCTCCCTGCTCACCCGGATCGGGCGCGTCGCGCGCCTGTTCGGCCATCTGGCCGTCGGCGTTTTCATCCTGGTTACGCGCTATTCCCGGCTGGCCCACGCCGAACGCGCCGTCGTCACCCGGCGCTGGGCCGCTCACGCGCTGAAGATCCTGGGCATCAGCGTGCGGATCAACGGCGTCAACCCCGGCTTCTACCCGCCCAATACCCTGCTGGTGGCCAACCACATCTCCTGGCTGGACATCTTCGTGCTCAATAGCTGCACGGTGTCCCGCTTCGTCGCCAAGCGCGAACTCCGCTCCTGGCCGGTGCTGGGCTGGCTGGCGCATCTGGGCGGCACCTTGTTCATCGACCGCAGCAAGCGCAAGGACGCCAGCCGCGTTTACAAGGCGCTGGCCCACGCGATGGAAAACGGCGCCTGCATGGCGGTGTTTCCAGAGTCCACCACCTCGGACGGTCTCGATCTGCTGCCGTTCAAGGCTTCCTTGTTCGAAGCCGCGCTGTTGTCGCGCGGCACCGTTCAGCCGGTGGGCCTGCGCTATTACGGCGCAGACGGCGAACAGACGCTGGAACCGGCCTTCATCGGTGACCTGACCTTTCTGCAAAGCGTGCGCAAGGTGCTGGCGATGCCGGCTATGGAAGTCGAGGTCAGCTACGGCCAGCCGCTGAAGGCTTGGGAACACGGGCTGGATACCCGCTTCGCGCTGGCGCAGCAAGCACAGCAGGAAGTGGCGCGCGCGCTGCGGCTAAGCCCGCCTCCGGCCGCGGAAGCGGCTCAGGAACCGGCTCAGCAACACTGAGCACCTGCGACGAAGCTTCCCCAATGCAAAAGCCCCCGTTCCGGGGGCTTTTCTTCATCCATCGCCGCCACGCTCACAGGCTCAGCCGCGTCATCAGATTATCGAATAAATCATCGGCCAGCTTGGCATAGCCTTGCTGCGAGAAATGCACCAGGTCCGGCCGCGCCAGCTGCTGCGCCTGCCAGCGTTTCATGCTGCAGGGCCCGCCCATCGCCTGCTCCCAATCCCAGTACAGCATATGGCTGTCGCGCGCGACTTTCTGCTGAATGCGCTTGACCGCCGCCAATTGCAGCGGGCGTCCCGGCGAACACTCCTTGCTGACCGCGCCGCGCTTACGCGCCGCGTCCTGCGCGCCCAGCATCAGAATGGCCGCCTGCGGCAGATCACGGCGTATGGTGTTGATCGCCGCCTGCAGATTGAGCTGATACTCGATCAGGTCGAGGCGATCGTCGAACGCCTCATTGACGCCGTAAGCCAGGATCACCAGATCGCTATTGCGTTCCGCCAGCTGCGCGCTCCAGTTCTTGCCCCAGCGTTGCCAGATCGACAGCTGCGCGCCGTTGCTGCCTATGCTGTCCAGCACCACGCCGGGCGCCAGCCGCTCCAGCTCAATGCCGCCCAGTTCCGCCGCCGGCAACGCGCCGGCGCGCACCACGAAGGGGAAGTACAGCTTCTGCTCCACCGTCTGCCAGCCCTTGCCCGCCTCCGGCGGGTTCAGCTTGCGGCTGCCGTGGCCGTCGTCCACTTCCAGCGCGCCGGCGCCGTCTTGCGCCGCGCGGACGCGGAAGCGCACTCGCCACAAACCGTCCAGCGGATTGCGCGGCAACACGCTGATGGTGGCGCCCGGCCGCTGCGCCTGGGCGATATAGCCACCTAGTGGGAAGTCCGGATCGCCGTCCTTGCGGCTGTTGATCAACGTCCAGCCCTCGCTGCGCTCTATCACCAGCGCATGGCGTTGACCCGGCACCGCCATCGGCGGCGTCCAGCCGGCGCCGGCATCGCCGAACTTGGCCTGGAAACGCTCGCGCAGCGTGCCGGTCAGGTAATCGGCGGCGGTATGCGAATCCCCCAGCTGGGTAATGCGCACCGGCTGAACCGCTGTGGAAATCCCCTTCAGTCGCGACGCCAGCCGCGCCAGATTGACCTCGCCGAAATCCTGCACCGGGGCGGCCCAAACCGCCGCAGACACCAACAGGCCAGCCAAGGCGACGCTGAGTCTCAACTTCATTCAAACCTCAATTCTGCCAATACCCGCCGTGCCAGCAAGACCTGGCCCTGACGGGTGAAATGGATGCCATCGGCGGTTCTGACCGCCACCTCGCCCAGCTCGGGCAAGGTCATGAACTTGACGAAAGCATCGTCCTCGCTGCCCAAGGCCTCGCGCGTGGACAAATAACGCTGACCTGCGCTCTCCACTTCCTCGCGGAAGATGCCGTTTATGTAATGCACGCCGCGATTGAGCTTGTCCTTGCCCATATTCGGCGCGCCCAACCACAACAATTGCGTCTTATGCGCCTTGGCCGAGGCCAGGATGGCGCGGATGCGCTCGCGATAACGCTGCTCCCACTCCTCGGAGGCGAAACGGATGTAACGGCTGCCGCCCACCATGTCCCAAGTATCGTTGGCGCCCAAGAAGACCACCACCAGACCGATGTCAGGATTGGCCGCCAATTGTCGCTCTATCGTGTCCGGCCAATTGAAAAAGTCCGGATAAGTCAGGCCGGTGCTCTGCTTGCTGACGTCCAGCGCCTTGATCTGGTGCAGCTTGAACAGCGGCCGCAGCAAATGTGGCGCCACGCCCTGCATCATGGAATCTCCGGCCAGCAACACTTTCTGCCCCGGCCGCAGCCATAATCGGCTGTCCTTGGCCGCGGCCTGCGGCGGAGCGGACACCGCTGGCGGCTGGGTTTTGACCCCGGCCGGCAAGACCGGTTCGCTTGCCGTGGACGGAGCCTTGCTGCCGGCCTGCGCTTGCGGCGCCAGCACGGGCGGCGGCGCCGGGCGCAGGCAGCAGGCGTTGAAGTAGGCGATCATATCGTCGTCCCAGCGGTCCAGCCGCGCGAGCAGTCCACGGCTGTGATCGCGGAAAGCGCGCCCCAGATCCGCACCGACGCGCCAGACACTCAGATCGGACAAGACTTCCAGTTGGCTGGGGCGGTGAAAAGTCTGCCGCCAGTAGGCGTTGATGGACGATTGCTCAATCCAGCACAGCAACAGCATACTGCTGCCGAGTATGGCCAGGGCTTGGCGAATGGCGGAACGGGCGATCATGTGACGCAGGCCTCAATGCGGTAAGACTGACGATAAGACGGTGAAATTGCGCGGCGATTCCGCCGCGCGCGCTTAAAACTGGTAATAAATGAAACCCGGAATCCCCGGCGGCGACACCACGATGATCAGCAAGGCGCAGCCGGCCAACAAACTGGGCTTGCCCCACCACGGCAGACGGGCCAGTTGGGCGATGCCGTGCTCCCGCGCTGCGCTCAGATAAGGCAGGCCGATAAAGGCGGCGGCGGTCAGCGCCAGGAAGCCGGGCGCGTTCAACGTCAGTTCCTGGCCGGTGCCGGCCATGGCTTCCAGGAAGCTCCAGCCATCCTCCAGCGAGGCCGCGCGGAAAAACACCCAGGCCAGGCACACATAATGAAAGGTCAGCAGCCGCGCCAGCCAGGCCCAGCGCCGCGTCAGCGCTTCCTTGCCCAGCAGCCGGTCGCCCAGGTTCAAGCCCACCACGCCCAGGCCGTGCATGCCGCCCCACACCAGATACTTCAGGCTGGCGCCGTGCCACAGGCCGGACAGCAGCATCGCGGCCAGCAAATTGAGCTGGGCACGGGCGAAGCCCAGCCGGTTGCCGCCCAGCGGAATGTAGATGTAATCGCGAATCCAGCTGGACAGCGACATATGCCAGCGCCGCCAGAAATCGCGCAGATTATGCGCTAGGTAGGGCGCGTCGAAATTGCGCGGCAACTGGATGCCCAATAGCAGCGCCAGCGCGGTAACCAGATCGGTATAGCCGGAAAAATCCAGATAGATCTGGAAGGCGTAGGCATAGAACGCGGCCCAGACCTCAAGTGGGTGATAAGTTTCCGGCGCGCTGAACACCGGGTCCACCCAGGCGCTGGCCAGCCAGCCGGCCAGCCACAGCTTCTTGGCCAAGGCCAGCACGACCAAGCCCAACGCGCGGTCCAAATGCAGGATGTGGCGGCGCGCGCCGCTGCGCAGCTGCTCCAGCAGGCCGCTGGCGCGGCAGATCGGCCCGGCCAGCAAGGTGGGAAAGAAGGCCAGGAACAAGCCCAGCTCCCGGACCCGGGCGAAACGGACTTCGCCACGGTACAGGGACACCAGATAGCTGACCGACTGGAAGGTATAGAAAGAGATGCCCACCGGCATCAGGAAATCCACCGCCGGCAGTACCGCGGCGATGCCCAGCGCGTGCAAGCCCGCTTGCGCGCTTTCGCGGAAGAAGTCGAAGTATTTGAACACCGCCAGATTGCCCACCGCCATCAGCAGGCCCACGCGCAGCCAGCGTTTGGGGCGAATGGAATCCAGCATGCGCGCCGACACCACGGTCAGCAATACAGTGTAGATGGCGAGAATCAGCGCGAAGCGCCAGTCCAGCTTGGCGTAAAAGGCGTAACTGGCAAGCAACAACAAACCGTTCTGCCAATCCGTGCGCTTGCGGCACAGCCAATACAGGGCGAAAAAGGCCAGGAATGCCAGCGCGAACTCAATGGAAAGATAACTCATACAAATAAAAAAACGGCTCTGGCAAGAGCCCGGATTATGACAGTGATGAGGGCGGGCTGACTATGGCTTGACGATATTTTATTTGCCGCCGCGGCGCGTCACGCGCCGTTCAGGCGGTGATTTCGCGAAAAGCCGGGCAAGGCAAGGAAAACAAGGCCTGATCGCCCAGCCGCATCGCGGTCAGGCTGCCGCCCCACAGACAGCCGGAATCTATCGCCACCACGTCTTCGGAAATGCGAACGCCCAAGGCCGACCAATGGCCGCAGATGATGGGCATCTCGCCCTGCCAGCGCCCCGGCGCCTCGAACCAGGGCGTCAGGCCGGCCGGCGCATTGTCCAGTTCGCCCTTGTAGTTCAGGTCGATTTCGCCATCGCGGTTCAGGAAACGCATCCTAGTCATCGCGTTGACAATCACGCGCAGACGATCGGCGCCACGCAACTCCTCGCTCCAGCGCGTCGGCCGGTTGCCATACAGCCGCGACAGGAATTCACGATGCTTGGGCCCGGACAGGCCGGCCTCCACTTCTTCCGCCAAGTCCAGCGCCCGATCAATGCTCCACTCCGGCAGCAGGCCGGCGTGCACCATCGCGTAGCCTTGGCCGGCTATCATCATCGGTTGGCAGCGCAGCCAGTCCAGCAAGACCTTGCCGTCGGCGGCATTGAGTATATCCAGCAAGGTATCGCTGCGGTGCAGCTTGCCGAAGCCCTCCGCCACCGCCAGCAGGTGCAGATCGTGATTGCCCAGTACGATTTCGACGTGATCCTGATGCTGGAACACCCAGCGCAGCACTTCCAGCGACTGCGGTCCACGGTTGACCAGGTCGCCGGTCAGCCACAAGGTGTCCTTGCCGGGGTTGAACTCGATTTGCCGCAACAACTGCTGAAATGGCTGGAAGCAGCCTTGAATGTCGCCGATAGCGTAGATGGCCATATGCACCTCATGAGTGGCGGATCGATCCGAGAACCTGTCCAAAATCTGCTGCGCTTCGGCGACGCGGCGTTGAAAACACCTTCGAAATGCCAAGTACCACCTGTACATTCCGCTTCTTCAACCGTTTTCGCCTTGCCTCGCTCTTGCTCGCCAGACTTTGAACAGGCTCTGAGATGTCATCCGCGGATAGCGCCATGATACCCCATGCTACAATGCACTGGCTGAGTTACCGATTTACTGCGCCCCGCCGGGCCCCTTCCCCATACCGCCATGTCCGCACCCTTGCTCAATCCGCCGCAGCGCGCGGCGATCCAATATCTTGACGGCCCCTTGCTGGTGCTGGCCGGCGCCGGTTCCGGCAAAACCCGAGTCATCACCTACAAGATTTCGCACCTGATCCGCGAAGGCGGCATCAGCGCGCGCAATATCGCCGCCATCACCTTCACCAACAAGGCCGCGCGAGAAATGCTGGAACGGGTGGGCAAGCTGATGACGCCGGCGGAGATCCGCGGCATCACCGTATCCACTTTCCACTCGCTGGGCATGCAGATGCTGCGCCAGGAAGCGCCGCATCTGGGCTATAAGTCGCAGTTTTCCATCCTGGACGCCTTCGACGCCGGCAAGATCATTTCCGACATCCTGAAAACCACTTCCAAGGACGAAGTGCGCAAGGTGCAAAGCCAGATCTCGCTGTGGAAAAACGACCTCAAAACGCCGGACCAGATGCTGCTGGAAGCCCAGGGAGAGTGGGAGAGCATCTGCGCCACCACTTATCTGGCCTATCAGGACACCTTGAGCGCCTATCAGGCGATGGACTTCGACGACCTGATCCGCCTGCCGGTGCAGTTGTTCCAACGCAATGAAGAAGTGCTGCAGAAATGGCAGCACAAGCTGCGCTACCTGCTGATAGACGAATACCAGGACACCAATACCTGCCAGTACCAATTGGTCAAGCTGCTGACCGGCCTGCGCGGCATGTTCACCGCGGTGGGCGACGACGACCAGTCCATCTACGCTTGGCGCGGCGCCAATATGGAAAACCTGCGGCTGCTGCAAAGCGACTTCCCCAAGCTCAAGATCATCAAGCTGGAGCAGAACTACCGCTCCACCGCGCGCATCCTGCGCGCCGCCAACTCGGTGATCTCGAATAACCCCAAACTGTTCGAAAAGCAGCTGTGGAGCGAGCTGGGCCTGGGAGAGCCCATCCATGTGATCCAGTGCAAGGATGAGGAGCACGAGGCGGAAACCGTGGTGCAAAGGCTGCTGGCGCACAAATTCGAATACCGCACCGAGTTCAAGGACTACGCCATCCTCTATCGCGGCAACTACCAGGCGCGCATCTTCGAGCAAGCCTTGCGCAATCAGCGCATCCCCTATCAGATGGCCGGCGGCCAGAGCTTTTTCGACAAGCCGGAAATCAAGGACATGCTGGCCTATATGCGCTTGATCGCCAATCCCGACGATGATCCGGCCTTCATTCGCGCGCTGACCACGCCCAAGCGCGGCGTCGGCACCGCCACGCTGGAACGGCTGGGCGCCTGGGCTGGCGAGCGCGGCAAGAGCCTGTTCGCCAGCGCCCATGAGGAAGGCTTCCGCCTGCAGGTGCAAAAAGCCCAGCTCGAACCGCTGGAGCAGTTCTGCGACTTCATCGCCAATCTGCAATACCGCGCCACCCGCGAGGACGGCGGCCCGCTGGCGATGGAGATGATGCAAGCCATAGGCTACGAAGCCTGGCTTTACGATAGCGAGGACAGCCCGCGCATCGCCGAAACCAAATGGAAGAACATCCTGGAAATGGTGGGCTGGCTCAGCCGCAAGGGCGAGGACAGCGGCAAGAACCTGGTGGAGCTGACCCAGACCATCGCGCTGATCACCATGCTGGAAGGACGCGAGGAAGGCGAGGTCGACGCGGTGAAGATGTCCACGCTGCACGCGTCCAAGGGTCTGGAATACCCATATGTGTTCCTGGTTGGCACCGAGGAAGGCATACTGCCGCACAGCGAATCCGTCGATAACGGCATGGTGGAGGAAGAGCGCCGGCTGATGTATGTCGGCATCACCCGCGCCCAGCGCATGCTGACGCTGACTTACTGCGTCAAGCGCAAGCGCGCCGGCGAGTGGCAGTTCGTCGAGCCTTCACGCTTCATCAGCGAAATCAACGGCGACGATATGCGCCACTTCGGCAAACCCGGCGCCGAGCCCATCGTCAGCAAGACCGAGGGCAAATCGCGGCTGGCCAGCCTCAGCGCAATGCTGGCCAACAAGGAAAAACCGGCGGACTCCTGAAGCACGGCTATCGTGGGCGACATGCCCGAGCGCGGGAAAAGAAAATGGCGCCAGTGGCGCCATATGAAGAATGAGGAACATCTCTGGGTGAAGCGAAAGTGGAAACCCACTGAATCCCCACACCAAGCCGCGAAGCGCCTGACGCTTCACGACCTAAACAGATGGCTCATCATGCCCCAAGCGCCTGAGCAGGGCACCTGTCCCTTGTTACAGCGCGGTTTTGTTGACATAGGACATTGTCGTCAACATTAGGCCTAATTTTCCGGAAAAACATATAAATCGCCATTTTTCAGCGATAAAAAACGCCTTGCGCTGAAGCAAGGCGTTTTTTGTTCCGAGGGACCGCCGCTTATTTGGAATTATTCACCATGTATTCCACCGCCGCGCGGAACTCGGCGTCGCTGCCGGTATAACCGCCCTTGGCCGGCATCGCGTTCAGACCCTTGATGCCGATCTTGACCACTTCGTCCAAGCCGGGCTTCAGGCGCAGAGCCCAAGCCGCCTTGTCGCCGAACTTGGGCGCGCCGGCGATGCCGGCCGCGTGGCAGGCCATGCACACGCTGTCGTAGATTTTCTTGCCCACCACCGCCGGATCGGCCGCCGCGGCCGCGCCGCCAGCGCCGCCCACCGGCGGTTCGGTGAACTTACCGCCCGCGGAGTTGCCCATATAGGCCACCGCGCGCTTCACTTCGTCATCGCTCAAATCGGTCGCGCCGCCCTTGGCCGGCATCGCGTTGAAGCCCTGCAAGGCATGCTGAGTCAAGGTATCCCAGCCCTTGGCGATGCGCGAGCCCCAGGACGCGGTGTCGCCGAACTTAGGCGAGCCGGCGAGGCCGGTGCCGTGACAGGAGATGCAGATGCCCTTGTAAACCTGTTCGCCCGTGCGCATGCCCGGAGGCGCATCGCTGGCCTTGGCTTCGCCAACCGGTTTCAGGCGAGAGGCGATGGCCTCCTTGGTCATTACTTCGGCATCCACGTTGTAACCGCTGGTAGCCAGCTTGGCCAAAAGCCAGATTGCCACTACAAGAAAGACAACGACGCCAACCAGCACTTTGATGACCTGGCCGGGAGCCATTCCGTTCTCATTACTCATTACGAGCCTCGCCTGGAATTAATGACATTTAAAATAGGATAATTATACGGTAAGCCTGAAGGCAAGGCAAAACCATACACTGGACTCGGGTAAGGAAGTTGCGCTATGATGCGGCCCTGCCTCAAAGCAAGTCGCAGCGCACCCGTAGCTCAGTTGGATAGAGTGTCAGTTTCCGAAGCTGAAGGTCACAGGTTCGATCCCTGTCGGGTGCGCCACATCCCCTCCGCCTGTCTTGATATTTCCTCGTTTTCCCCGCTATCGCCACCGTTGTTTTCACTAAAACGCTTGCCGCAGCCCAATGCCGCGTCCTTAGGGCGGAAAATGAAAAAAGCGGGACGCTTGCGCGCCCCGCCCGGTTCATTCCGCCCGCGGCCGGAGTCAGGCGATGCTGGCCACCGGCTCGGCTTCGTCGTCGTCTTCTTCGCCGAGGAAGCCCCCGCTCTGATGCGCCCATAGTCGCGCATACAAACCGTCCTTGGCCAACAGGCTGCGATGGTCGCCTTCTTCCACCACTCGCCCCTTGTCCAGCACGATCAAGCGATCCATCGCCGCGATGGTGGACAGCCGGTGGGCGATCGCCACCACGGTCTTGCCTTCCATCAAGCGGTACAAGCTGCGCTGGATCGCAGCTTCCACTTCCGAATCCAGCGCGCTGGTGGCTTCGTCCAGCAGCAGAATGGGGGCGTCCTTCAACATGACCCGCGCGATCGCGATGCGCTGGCGCTGGCCACCGGACAGCTTGACCCCGCGTTCGCCGACATGGGCGTCATAGCTGCTCCGTCCCTTGGGATCGGTCAGGGTCAGGATGAAATCATGCGCCTCGGCGCGGCGCGCGGCCGCCTCCATCGCGGTGTCGTCGGCGTCTGGCCTGCCGTACAGCAGGTTGTCGCGCACCGAGCGGTGCAGCAAGGAGGTATCCTGCGTCACCATGCCCACCTGGGCGCGCAAGCTGTCCTGTGTCACCCGCGCGATATCCTGGCCATCGATCAAGATACGACCGCCATCCAGGTCGTAGAAACGCAGCAGCAGATTGACGATGGTGGACTTGCCGGCGCCGGAACGGCCGACCAGACCTATCTTCTCACCCGGGCGTATCGTCAGCGACAGCTGTTCGATCACGCTCTTGCTGCCGCCATAGCTGAAGTCCACCTGCTCGAAACGAATCTCACCCTGCTTGACCGCCAGCGGCTTGGCATCTGCGCTGTCATTGACCAGCACCGGCCGCGCCAGCGTGGCGATGCCGTCCTGCACCGTGCCGACCTGCTCGAACAAGGAGGCCATTTCCCACATGATCCAGTGCGAAATGCCATTCAGGCGCAGCGCCATCGCCGTGGCCGCCGCCACCGCGCCGACACCGACTTCGCCCATGCTCCACAGCCACAGCGTGACGCCGGCGGTACTGGCGATCAGCAACATGCTCAGGCTGTGGTTGATGATTTCGAAACCGCTGATCAAGCGCATCTGGCGATAGGCGGTGGCCAGGAACTCCTGCATCGCGCCGCGGGCAAAGCCGGCCTCGCGCTGCGCATGCGAGAACAATTTCACCGTGGCGATATTGGTGTAAGCATCGGTGATGCGGCCGGTCATCAGGCTGCGCGCGTCGGCCTGGGCGGTGGCGGCCAGGCCTAGCCTGGGCACGAAGAAATACAGCGTGGCCACGTACAGCGCCAGCCAGGCCAGGAATGGCCATAGCAAACGGCTGTCGAAGCTGCCGACCACGGCGATCATGGTGACGAAGTAGATCACCACGAACACCAGGATGTCGGCGACTATCATCACCGTCTCGCGCACCGCGATCGCGGTCTGCATCACCTTGGCCGAAACCCGGCCGGCGAACTCGTCCTGATAGAAATTCATGCTCTGCCGCAGCAGATGGCGATGGAAGTTCCAGCGCAACAACATCGGGAAGTTGGCGGAAATACCCTGGTATTTGATCAGGGCCTGCAAGGCGATCAGCAAGGGGCTGGCCAGCAAGATGCCCGCCAGCAGCAACAGATTATGGCTTTGCGTGTCCCACAGCAGCGCGGGCTTGACCGCGCCCAGCCAGTCCACCACCGAGCCCAGCATGGAAAACAGCAGGGCTTCGAAAGCGCCTATGCCGGCGGTCAGCAGAATGACGGCCGCAATCAGGCCGCGCAAGCCGCGGGTGCAAAACCAGAGAAATGGAAAAAAGCCCGAGGGAGGTTGGGCCGGAGGCGTGTCGGGATACGGATTTACCCGTTTTTCGAACCAATTGAACAAAGATCGCTCCAGTGCAGAGGCCGCCGATCCGGCTGCGCCTGCTTTGGGTTTAATAGGAACCTGGACAATAGCCAAGCGCTGAAAATCGCGCAATGGAAACTTCTCTCACCCTGCGCCCGCATTTGTCATATTCAGCCAACAAACACGAACGCAAGACAATTGCCGCCAACTACATTGGCTAAAACGCGACAGTCAGCATAATTCCTCCAGCTTTTCGGTCTTGCGGCTGCGCAGGTCCACCACGCGGTGAATCTCGATGCGCAGCTGGCCGCGATAAACATTCCACATCACCAGCGCCGCGCGCCGCGCCTGCTCCTGGCTGGGATGCAGCGGCCCGCTGTCGTCGACGCCGAACTGCTCCGAGATCAGTTTCAAACGATACATCCCCCTTACGCCCCCCAAGATCGTGCGCAGCCAGCCGGCTGCCGCATGCCGCGCCGTCGCTGCGCCGCTGGCAAGTGAGAAATCTCCCGATGCCGCCGTTTCGTTAATTCTGCCAAAATAAGCACATTGTCATTTCAATGGTCATACCCAAGCGTTGTCGTCGCGCGAAGACGAGAACGGAGATCGGCATGTGGTGACAGGCAGGAGAAACAGCGCGGGCCAATAGCCCTTGGCATTTATTGACGGCTTTTGCCGCTCTTGAGAATGATTCTACCCATTACAAGCACTATCAGGCAAAGATTCCTGAATTAATTCACGCAGTTGTAATATAAACGGATAGATCAATGGCGGGAGAACCGCGCCAGGCACTGTGAATGGCATCCCGGCGCGGCAAGGGAATCAGCAGGAGGTCAAGGCGTGCACATCGCTGCGCTGCGCATGGCGAATGCGCGCCAGCGCCGCGTCTATCGGCGCGGTGCGCTCGCCCCAATAGCCATGGCGCACCAGGCAATCGGTCGCCACCAGCGCCGCGTCTATCATGAAGCGCTCTTCCAGCAGCAGTTGCTCCACTTCGGCGAAAGGCATCAGGATGTGCTCGGCCACCTCGCCGTCCTGATTACAGGGTGTCTCACCCTGCTCCAGCCACAGATCGAAAGCATAAATCCACTCGCGATGCAGGCCGCGCTGCACCGGGCGCTCGGCCAGCAGCAGGCTGGCTTGCGGCAGATCGCGCACCTGCTCGTGGCGCACGCCGGCCTCTTCCCAGCCTTCGCGCTCCAGCGCCAGCTCTATGCTCTCGCCGGCGGCCACGCCGCCGCCGACCAGGTTATCCATGCGGTTGGGATCCACCGCCTTGTGCGGGCTGCGGCGTCCCACCCACATCCGCACTTCTCCGGACGGCAGCCGGGTCAGCCCGTTCAGATGCACCGCGCGGCTGGTCAGGCCCAACGGGCGGAAGGCGGCGCGCTCCAGTTCGAAGAACGGGGAGCCGTCGTGGCGGAAAGCGGTGAAGTTTTCATTGCGCCAGCCATTGAGCCAACCGGCCTGTTGCCAGCGGCGCGCCGCCTGCGCCAAGGCGTGGCTGATGCTGCGGTAGCTGCCGTCGAGACGGCAATGCAGTTTCTGGTACTGCTCTTCGAACAGCTGCGATTCGCTGCTCAGCAAGCGCTCTTTCCACACCGCGTTGACCCAGCCCAGGCGCTCTTTGCCGATATACAAAGGCGTGAACTGCTGACGATCGAAACGGGTAATCTTGTCGAGATAAGCCAGAACCGCATCCACTTGCATTGCCAACTCCGCTGCGATGTGTTTCGGGAAGGCTGCATCTTAGGATGCTTCTTCCGCTTTGACTATATCTGGCGTAACAGCCGGCAAATAAACAGATTATTTTGCGGCAGGCTGTTGCGGAATTGTCGATGCGGCCACACGCCGCGCCGACAATTTAATCGCAATGTCATTTCAATTTGTCCGCCAGGCCGGAGTGGCGCGGCGGCGCGGCGGCCGCGGCCTGCTCCCACACCGCCTGCGCGCCGGCGACAATGAAACGGTCGCGCGCGCGGGTGATCGCGGTATACACCAGTGCACGGTTCAGCACCGGTCCCGCCGTGTCCGGCAATTGCAGACAAACCTCGCCGAACTCCGAACCCTGGCTCTTGTGCACCGTCATCGCGTACACGGTGTCATGCTGCGGCAGGCGACCGGGCGCGAACTCGCGCCAGCCGCCGTCGTCTCCGGGAAAAGCCACGCGCAGCCCAGCCTCGCGCTGCACCGCGAAACCGATGTCGCCGTTGAACAGGCCCAGGCCGTAATCGTTCTCGCTGATCATCACCGGCCGCCCCGGATACCAGTCGCGGCCGGCCGGCTTGTCGCCGTCCGCTTCCAATTGCTGCTCGATGCGGCGGTTGAACGCGTCCACCTGCCGCCGCTCCGCCGCCAGCAGCATGAAGCCGGCGAAGGCGCGCTGCCGCTCGGCCAACGGCGCGCCGGCGCGCACCGCCCGCCAATAAGGCTGCCAGCGCGCCAGCACTTCGGCGGCATCCAGCGCCGGCGTCGCCGCCACGTCCGGCCAGGCCGCGTCCTGCAGCGCCGCCCAGCTGGCCGGGCCGTCGCCGGCGTTGACCCGCCGCGCCAGCTCGCCGATGCCGGAAGCCGCGCCAAAGCGGTGGCTATGCGTCAGCAGCGCCACGCAGTCGGTGAGCTTGCCGCCGGCGCCCGGCGTGGCCGCCAGGGTTTCCCCGCAGCTCGCGCGCAGCCAGTCCAGCGTTTCCGGCCGGTAATGGATGTCCGCGCATAGATCGCCCAGCACCGCGCCGGCGTCCACCGAGGCCAGTTGATCGCGATCGCCGAGCAGGATCAGACGCGCCTGCGACGGCAGCGCCTCCACCGTGCGTGCCATCAGCGACAGATCTATCATCGATGCCTCGTCCACCACCAGCACATCCAACGGCAATGGGTTGCCCGGATGATGACGCGGCGCGGCGGCGCCCGGACGTAGGCCCAGCAGGCGGTGCAGGGTCTGCGCCTGTTGCGGCAGCTGGCGCAGCGCCGCCTCATCGACGGCCAAGCGCTCGCGTGCGCCGCGCACCGATTCCGCCAGCCGCGCCGCCGCCTTGCCGGTGGGCGCGGCCATCGCCATCACCAGCGGCCGCGGCGACAGGCCGGCGAGCAAGGCCAGCAACTTGACCACGGTGGTGGTCTTGCCGGTACCCGGGCCGCCGGAAATCACCATCAGCCGTTGGCGCGCGGCCAAGGCAGCGGCCAGCTTCTGCCGGTCCGGCGCCGTGGCGTCCCCAGCCGCGCCGAACAACGCGTCCAGCATCCGACGCAGACTCTCCGCGTCCGGCGCGGGGCCCGGCTCCGCCAGGACGCTCAGCCGCGCGGCCAGCCGCGCCTCGTCGAACCAATGGCGGGCGAAGTACAAACGGCCGGCCTCATCCAGGATCAGCGGCGCGTAAGCGCCGGGCGGGCCAACCAAGGCGCTGGCCCGCAGCGCCTTGCGTTCCGGCCGCTGCGCCAGCGGCAGGCAGACATGGCCGGCCTGATTGGCGCTGGCCAGTTCATGGATCAGCGCCAGCGCGGCATCGTCGACATCGGGATCGAGACGGGAGAACAGGCGCGCCAGTTCGGCGGGCAGCAGGGCTTGCTGGACAGACATCGATTGGGATCCGAATGCTTTGCGCTCCGCGGCGCGGAGCGGGAATGGGACGCCTCAGCGCAATTTGCCGCTATCTTGCAGCTGCTGAATCGCCTTGTCCAATTGCGGCAATAGCTGGCGGTATTGCGGGTGCAGCCGCAGCATCACCGGCACGCTGCCGACGCTTTCCCCCGGCACGCAGGGCGGCGCCTCCGGCGAGTGGCTCAGCAAGGTGTCCAGCTGACGCTGGCTCAAGACAATGGCCTGCATGCGGCCCTGGCGCAGGCCGCCCAGCAAGTCGTACTCGCTGGCGGCCTCCATCCGCTTGAGCTGGCCGCTGGCAAAGCCCGGTTCCAGCGCCGGGTAGACACGCCCTTGCAGCACGCCCACGCTCAAACCGCTGAGGCCGGCCGGCAGCGCGCCCTTGCGGCGCTTGCCGGCGGCGAAGCACAACCGCAGCGCCTGAACGTCTATGGGCTTGGTGTAGAAGCCGGCCACCGGCGACAACGCGCGCCAGGATGGATTGACGCCCACTTCCACATCCACCTTGGCCACCTCGAACAATTGCTGCAAGCGCGAGGACGGGTAATATTCCAGCTCGAAGCGGATGCCGCTGAGCCGGCCTATCTGCTCCAGCGCCGCGCGGTATTGGCCGGCCAGCACGCCGTCCTGAGCGCTGAACAAGGGACCGAAGCTGTCGTTGGCCACGCCGGCGCGCAGGGTCAGCCCGGCCGCCGGGGCTGGAGCCGCCAGCAGCAACGCGAGCAGCCCGGCCGCAACCTCAGCCCAGCCTGGCTTCCAGCGCATCGCAAATGGTTTTGAGGATCTTGATGCGGGCATAGTATTTATTGTTGGCTTCCACCAGCGTCCAGGGCACCTTGCTGGTGCTGGTACGGTCCACCATATCGCTGACCGCCAGCTTGTAGGCATCCCATTTGTCGCGGTTGCGCCAGTCCTCCTCGGTGATCTTGAAACGCTTGAAGCCGGTTTCCTCGCG